>DAOUZE010000527.1 GCA_030665765.1 Filomicrobium sp. | reverse complement strand
GAAATCTGAGCAGGACGCCGTCACGATGCGGTTTGAAAGGAGCTCCGGAAGTCCAGTGGCGAACGTTGATATTCGCCTCTGAGCACGAAGCAAGTTGACGCAATTGATCGTGCATAAGAAGCACCAATCCGAACATCCGTGTCTCGCTGTCCGCCTTCTGCTTTCAGGGAAAAAGCGGAATATGCTTGAGCTGCGTTCGTCAGAGGCCAGCCAGGTCCCTTTTCGATCAATAACCGGACGTTCCCTTCTAAGAAGGCTCATCCTAGAGTGGATTGCTCATATTTGGATCAAGTCCAAGTGAACCACCGTATACCTCTCATCGCAGTCGAGTGGACTTTCGTGCTGGTTTTATCACTGCTGGTCTTCGGATTGACAGCTTGGTTTATGTTCCGACCTGCACAGCAAGCGGGCCCGAAAAGCTGGTTGCCTCCGCCGCGCCGGCTCCAGAGCCCGCGCCTGCTGCCGTTATCACAGCGTCTTGCTTCCCCTAAAACGGATTGTCCTCCGAAGCGCCTCGGGTCGCAAAGAACTCCTTCGTCACCTTGAACACGACCGGGCTCAGCAACAACAGCGCGATCAGGTTTGGGATCGCCATCAGCGCGTTCAGCGTGTCGGCAAGCAGCCAGACAAAGCCCAACTTTAGCGTCGCCCCGACAAACGCGGCGATCGACCACACGATTCGGAAGGGCATGATGATTTTGATGCCGAACAAGTATTCCAGCGAACGCTCGCAGTAGTAGCTCCAGCCAAGAACGGTGGTGAAAGCAAAGATCGACAGCGCAATTGCCACCATATAGCCGCCATATCCCGGCATCGCGCTTTCGAACGCCTTCGACGTCAGCTCGGCGCCCGTGGCGCCGCTGGTCCATGCGCCGCTCGCGATGATGGCTAGTCCAGTGATCGAGCACACGATGATGGTGTCGATGAACGTACCGAGCATCGCGACCAAACCCTGGCTAACGGGGCCCTTCGTTTGCGCCGCCGCGTGCGCGATCGGTGCTGAGCCAAGTCCCGCTTCATTAGAGAAGATGCCGCGCGCCACGCCGAAACGGATCGCCGCCCACACGGCTGCACCCGCAAAACCACCCGTCGCCGCGACGGGTGTGAAGGCATGCGTGAAAATCAGCTCGATGGCGTTGGGGATCTGGCCCGCGTTGAGAACGAGGACGACAAGACCGGCGAGAATGTAGGCAATGGCCATGAACGGCACCAGGCGCTCAGCCACCGCAGCGATACGCTCAATGCCGCCGAGAATGACGGAGGCCACCAGTACGGCAACCGTCAATCCGCTGATCCACTCAGGGATACCGAAGGTCGTCTGCATCGCATGGGCGATCGAGTTAGTCTGCACCATGTTGCCGATGCCGAAACCGGCAATGCCGGCGAACACGGCAAACAGCACAGCTAGCCAGCCCCAGCCCGCGCCGAGGCCGTTCTTGATGTAGTACATCGGCCCGCCGACGTGTTTGCCGCGCTCATCCACCTCGCGGTATTTCACGGCGCACACGGCCTCGGCGTACTTCGTCGCCATGCCGACAAGCGCCGTCATCCACATCCAGAACAGCGCGCCCGGCCCGCCAAGAAAGATAGCGGTCGCCACGCCGGCGATGTTGCCCGTGCCGATGGTCGCCGATAGCGAGGTCATCAAAGCCGAGAATGGAGAGATCTCCCCCTCGCCCCGAGCGCT
>DAOUZE010000077.1 GCA_030665765.1 Filomicrobium sp. | reverse complement strand
GTCAAACTGGAATTTCCTTAGGTCGCATCGCGCCTGGGAAGATTGGCTCAGCATCGGCTTGGGCCTTGCGATCATGCTTGCCCCCTGGGTCGTCAACGAGACCTCCAATCAGGCGGCAGTTGTTAATGCGGCCGTGGCCGGGATTGCTGTCTTGCTGCTCGCTGAACTGGACCTTGTAAAGTTTCGGCGCTGGGCGGAAGTTGGCCAGCTGGTGTGTGGGATGTGGGTCGCGGCATCTCCCTTCATCTTTGGCTACAGCGGAACTGGTATGCTTCGCGTTTGGCACATTGTGGCTGGCGTGCTCGTCGTGTTTCTAGGGGCGTTGGAACTTTGGCAGCAGAGCAACGCGGAAAAATGACACCGACGGGGCGGGCATAGCCTACCAGGCGGGACCTTTTGGCTATGGACTTCAGCGCCACGTGCAGGTCAGAAAGTGGCTTTCAGGACTGTCGCGCCATCAATGCTCCCCGTCCAGCCTGGGAGAAAACGCAAAAAACGATACCAACGATATACTGCATCTCTCCCTGTTCCCCGTCAGCACTCACGGGACAGATTGAGCTGATTGCGTAAGCGAGACTTTCCCGTTCATCGTAGTTCCGAAGGGGGAGACGATGATGATCGGAAGGGTAGCGGAAACTGATCCGCGTCAGGCTGGCAGCTTTGCTGAAAAGAACAGTACCAAAGCAACGATGTCCTTCGGGCGGATGATGGTCAAAATCCGTTGCGGCCAAGCGCTCACGAAATTGGGTTTGGATGACTTTAAGCCATTGGTCCCGCCATACATCCATGGCATAGGGTCTAAAATCTGACATGGCGAGGGATGCAAGGACGAGATTGAGCCTCACGAGGAAGCATCTACCTGCCGGATGAGTACATTTGTCAGCATAGTTGCTCACCGTGGCTAAACCATCTCTGAGGTTCGTCTTGTGGCTAACTGCGACTCACCCACCTACGTCGTCGTAATCGGACAAAAGATTGCCTTTAAGCCCACCCGCACTACAAGAAGCGGTCTAGGAGCCGCCGGCTGTGCTTGTCCAGCGCGGCGAGATCCCGGATCAGAAATTGTACGCCGTGGCTGTCGGCGATGAGCAGAGTGGACGCGCCCAGGCGGCGGATGTCTTCCTCGCCCTTGAGCACAAAACTGGTGGCACCACGGTTGGTGTCCACCTCCCAGGTACTCGGCGTGGCGAAACTAGATACCGCTCGCAGGCATTCGATCTCGGGCACAAACTCGCGGCTGGCCAATTCCTCCTCTACAAGCGCGCGCGTTTCCGCCGGCAGGTCGGCCAGGTGGTCGATCCACAGCAATTCGTGGCCGTCCGTACCGACGAGCGAGATGCCGTGTTCCGGCGCGGCGATAGGCGAGGCGCGGACCGGCAGCACCTCCTGATGCGTCACGCCGCCCGGCAGTCTCAGTTCCAGGCGACCGAAGGCATTGCGGTTGATACGGAAATCCAGCTTCGTCATGATTGTGTCTCTTCGGCTTTCTGCGAATTTTGGGGTGGAGGCAATGCCGGCCAGGTGGTTCCCCCGCCCAACTCTTCCGCATCAATATTACGCACCTGGGCCTGATAGAGTCGGTAATAGGCCCCCTCGCGGGCGATCAGCTCCTCGTGGCTGCCCACCTCGACGATCTCGCCACGGTCCATCACGACCAAGCGGCTCGCGCGACGCAGGGTGGACAAGCGGTGCGCGATTGCTATCGCGGTGCGGCCCTGCACTAGGTTGTCCAAGGCCTTCTGGATTTCCTTCTCGGTTTCGGTATCCACCGACGACGTGGCCTCGTCCAGGATTAGAATGCGCGGGTCGATCAGCAGCGCCCGGGCGATCGAGATTCGCTGGCGCTCGCCCCCGGACATTCCCTGGCCGCGCTCGCCCACCAGCGAATCGTAGCCCTGCGGCAGGCGCAGGATGAACTCGTGGGCATGGGCGGCGCGCGCCGCCGCGATAATCTCCTCCCGCGTCGCCTCCGGCTTCCCGTATGCTATGTTCTCAGCGATAGTGCCGAAGAACAAGAACGGCTCCTGCAGCACCAGGCCGATGTTGCGGCGGAACTCAGCTACCGGCAACGAGCGGATATCCACTCCGTCTAACCGCACCGCCCCCTCGGTCACGTCATAGAAGCGGCAGATCAGGTTCACCAGCGTGCTCTTGCCCGATCCGCTTTGGCCCACCAAGCCGATCATTTCGCCCGGTTCAATTATCAGATCAAGACCGCGCATGACCGATCGGTTGCCGTAGCGGAATCCTACGTTGCGGAGCTCGATCGCGCCCTTCACCCGCGGCAGGTGCACGGGATTCACAGGCTCCGGCACGCTCGATACTTGGTCGAGGATGTCGAAAATGCGCTTCGCGCCAGCCGCCGCCTTCTGAGTAACCGAAACCATGCGGCTCATGGAATCGAGCCGCATGTAGAAGCGGCTGATGTATGCGAGGAAGGCTGTCAACACACCGACGGTTATCTGATTTCCGGCAACGAGCCAGATGCCGAAGGCCCACACTACCAGCAAGCCCATCTCCGTGAGCAAGGTCACCGTCGGAGAGAAGAGCGACCACGTGCGGTTGAGGCGGTCGTTCACTTCCAGGTTGTGGCGGTTGGCGTCACGAAAACGCTGCGCCTCGCGCTTCTCCTGCGCGAATGCCTTCACCACGCGGATTCCGGGAATGGTGTCTGCCAAAACATTGGTCACCTCCGCCCAGACACGGTTGGCCTTCTCGAAGCCGGTGCGAAGTCTGTCGCGCACCATGTGAATCAGCCAGGCGATCACTGGCAGCGGCGTCAGTGTAACCAGCGCTAGCCACGGGTTGATCGAGAAAAGGATCACCGAAGTCATGGCGATCATGAGTACGTCGGTGGCGAAGTCCAATAGGTGCAGTGAAAGGAAGACGTTGATGCGGTCGGTTTCCGAGCCGATGCGCGCCATCAGGTCGCCGGTACGTTTCCCACCGAAATACTCTAGTGAGAGCTTGAGCAAATGTTCGTATGTGGTGGTGCGCAGGTCCGCGCCAATGCGCTCGGACACCAGCGCCAGGATGTAGGTGCGCACCCAGCCCAGACCCCAAGCCAGCAGCGCGGCGCCGAACAGCCCGCCGAGGTAGAGCTTCACCAGCCCGACGTCGATGGGCTCACCGTTCTGGAACGGGATCAAAACGTTGTCCATCAGCGGCATGGTAATGTAGGGCGGGACCAGTGAGGCGGCGGTGGAAGCCAGCGTCAGTATCAGCGCGACGAATAACTGGCCCCTGTACGGCCGGGCGAAGCGCCACAGCCGGAACAACGTCCAGGCGGATGGCGGCGTGCGGATCTCACTGGCGCACACCGGACACTCTTCCTGGTCCGGCTCCAGCGGCGCCCTGCAGGTGGGGCACAGGTTTTCGGCGGGCAGTCCCTCCGCACGCCCGCTCAAGTGGCTGGCGAGCCGCCGTTCGAACCCGTCGGCCATGCGCATCGCCGCCAGGTTGTGCCCGAGCGTGTAGCGCCAGCAGGCCAACCGACCGGCGTCATCCACCAACTCCAGCGTCCCAACGCCCGCATGATCGTGGTGTCGCAGGGCGAGCCCCGGCCGATACGCCCAGTCGCGCCATGCCTCCTCGCCCGGCGCCCGGGCCAGCACGCGGCGGTCGGTGACGACGACCAGGCCCTTTTCGAACCGCAAACGCGCGTCCAGATCCAATTCCAGGCAGTACTCGATCTCCTCGCGCTCTTGCAGTACAGTCGCAAGTCCGGCCTGCCAAGACTCCGGGACGTATGGGGGAACGGGAGCGGAAATATATATCGGCGATGTCATCTTAGTTTGCGTACCCGTGTTAGTTCGCAGGCGCTTGATCGCCATCGAAATGCCGGCAAGGGGGGGTAAATGCTCGAGATCACGCACGGTTGACCCCGGAATCCGCCGGCGCGGGATCCCGAAAAAGGGAAGAATTGCAGTATTCACGCGTCCCGGCGCGGCGCGCAATTGGGGAAGTATACCGCAGTGATTAAGGCAGAACTGCCCCAGTTTCTGCGGCAACCATGTCACACTGGCACACCATGAAACGCAAAGATATCGAACTGCTCCGCGTCACCTATCTGCGCGGACCGAACGTCTGGACCTATCGTCCCGTCATCGAGGCGTGGGTCGACATTGGCGATCTCGAAGACTTCCCGTCGAACAAGATTCCGGGCTTTCCCGAGAGGTTGGCTGCGTGGCTGCCGGGCCTCGCAGCTCACCGTTGCAGTGTCGGCGAACCAGGAGGTTTCCTGCTGCGACTGCAGGAAGGCACCTGGCCCGCACATATCATGGAACACGTGGCAATCGAGCTACAGAGCCTCGCCGGCATGCAGGTGGGCTTTGGCAGGGCACGCCAGACCTCGCAGCGCAGTATCTATAAGGTCGCTGTGCGTGCGCTCAACGAACGAGTCGGCCGCGCCGCGATTACAGCCGCACGCGACCTCTTGATGGCCGCGATCGAGGATCGGCCGTACGACCTCGATTCCGCTTTGGGCGTCCTGCGGGACATGGTAGATCGCCACCAACTTGGTCCGAGCACCGCCGCCATCGTGGACGCCGCGACCGAGCACCGCATCCCGTGGCTCTGCCTCAACGAAGGCGATCTGGTGCAGCTCGGCTACGGTGCATGCCAGCGCCGCATCTGGACGGCAAAAACCGACAAGACTAGCGCCATCGCCGAAGGCATCGCCAGCGACAAGGTCCTGACCAAGACGCTGCTCGCCGCCTGCGGCGTGCCGGTGCCCGAGGGGCGCATTGTGGACAGCCCGGGGGACGCGTGGGAGGCGGCCGAGGACATAGGTGTGCCGGTGGTGGTGAAACCTAGCGACGCCGACCACTCTCGCGGCGTATTCCTCGACCTCACCCAACGCGAGGACATCGAAGCCGCGTTTAACCTGGCGGACGCCGAGGGCAGAGGCGTGATCGTTGAATGCTTCGTACTCGGCGCCAAACACCGCCTCCTGGTGGTCGGCGGGCGCCTAGTGGAGGCAACCCGTAGCGAGCACATGTGGATCGATTTCACCGACGAGGTCCATCCGGACGTCGCCGCCACCGTGGGACTTGCGGCGCGGGTGGTCGGGTTGGACATCGCGGGCATAGACTTGGTGGCGCAGGATATCTCCCGCCCGCTGGAGGAACAGGGCGGAGCCATTGTCAAAGTCAATGCCGGACCGAGCCTACCCATGCACCTCAAGCCCGCGATCGGCACGCCTCGCCCGGCGGGCCCCGCTATCGTAAAGCACCTATTTCCGCCGGGGGCATCCGCCAATGCCGGCCGCATTCCGGTGGTGGGCATCACCGGCAGCCGCGGCACGACGGCGATTGCGCGCCTCGTCGCCTGGCTGCTGCATTCGGCCGGAAAGCATGTCGGACTAGCATGCGCCGACGGGCTTTATCTGTGCGGACGGCGGGTGGAGAAAAGCAATTGCGCCAGGTGGGAGGCGGGGCGACGTTTACTGATCAACCGCTCGGTCGATGCGGCCATACTCGAGAATGGCGCCGAGATGATCCTGCGCGAAGGACTGTCCTATGACCGCTGCCAGGTGGGCGTGGTCACTGACGTCGATGGAGCCGATACCCTTGGCGAGTTCTACATCGAGGAAGCGGACCAAGTCTATAATGTGTTGCGTACGCAGGTAGATGTCGTGCTCCCCGAAGGGGTCGCGGTGCTGAATGCCGCAGATTCTAGGCTCGTGCCGATGGCGGAACTATGCGACGGCGAAGTAGTGTTTTATGCCGTCGATCCGATTCCGGAAGCCCTTGTCGCCCATCTCGCCAATGGCGGCCGCGCGGTTTTCGTACGTGACGGCCAACTTGTCATTGCGACCGCCCGCCATGAACAAGTCCTGGCGAGGCTGGAGTCGTTCCCCTGCCTCACCCATGCCATACGTGCGCTTTCCCTTGAGGCACTGCTCGCCGGCGTCGGGGCCGCCTTGGCGCTCGGCCTGACGAGCGATCTCATCGTCGCCGGTGCCGTCACTTTCTCACTGGACGATGCGGCACCGGCGCTGTCGCCTATTGCCCGCGGCCCGAAGACGAAAGCACGACAAGCTGACGAACGCCTAACAACCGATGCCACAGGGTGCCCCGCGCCACGCTCACCCACCTAAGGAAGACCCGTCGATGGAAGTCACACGTATACGGACCCTGCGTGGCCCTAACCTGTGGAGCCGGCACACCGCAATCGAGGCGGTCGTGAGTTGTAGCGACGCCGAATGCGCGATCGAGGGCATGCCCGGCTTCGAAGCACGGCTTCGCGAGCGCTTCCCCGAGGTCGGCGTAATCGATCCCTCCAGCCACCTGGAAGCTATAACCACAGCGCACGTGCTGGCATCCGCCGCCCTCGGCCTGCAGGCCCAAGCCGGCTGCCCGGTAAGCTTCAGCCGCACCTCGCAGACGGTCGAACCCGGCGTCTACCAGGTGGTCGTCGAATACACGGAGGAAGAAGTCGGTCGCCTGGCGTTCGATCTTGCCCAAGTATTGTGCCGCGCCGCGCTCGAGGATAGCCCCTTCGATCTGGCCGAAGCACTCGGCCGGCTGCGAGAACTCGATGAAGCCGTGCGCTTAGGGCCGAGCACTGCCTCCATCGTACAGGCCGCCATCCTGCGCAACATCCCCTACCGCCGGCTCACCACCGGCAGCCTAGTGCAGTTTGGCTGGGGCAGCCAGCAGCGCCGCATCCAGGCCGCGGAGATCGACCGCACCAGCGCCATTGCCGAGTCCATCGCCCAGGACAAGGACCTCACCAAGCTGCTGCTCGACGCCGCTGGCGTGCCAGTGCCAAAGGGGCGCTTGGCTTCCAGCGCAGAGGATGCTTGGGCGGCCGCCTGTGAGATCGGCTTACCGGTGGTTGTGAAACCCCAGGGCGGCAACCAGGGCAAGGGAGTCACCATCAATGTCGAGACCCGCGAGCACCTGCTTTCCGCGTATGCCGCCGCCGCGGAGTACCGCGACCGCGTGATGATCGAGCGCCATCTGCCCGGCCATGACTTCCGCATACTGGTGGTGGGCGACAATGTCGCCGCCGCCGCCCGTCGCGATCCGCCCCATATAATCGGCGATGGCGTGCACACCGTGCGCGAACTGATCAACCAGGTTAACGCCGACCCGCGGCGCGGCATCGGTCATGCCACTTCGCTGACTCGTATCCGCCTGGACGACATCGCGCTGAACCGACTCGCCGCGCAGCAGCTGACGACGGAAGCCGTGCCCGAGAAGGGCCAGCGCGTCGTACTACGCGACAATGCGAACCTGAGTACTGGCGGGACTGCGACCGACGTCACCGACGAGACCCATCCGAAAGTCGCCGCCTGTGCCGTGGCCGCGGCGCAGATGATCGGATTGGACATTGCCGGCGTCGATGTGGTGTGCGACAGCGTGCTCAAGCCGCTGGAGGAACAAGGTGGAGGCATCGTCGAGGTGAACGCCGCGCCTGGCCTGCGTATGCACCTGAGCCCGTCGTACGGCAAGAGCCGCGCGGTAGGCGAGGCTATCATCGCCAATATGTATGCCGACGGCGAAGACGGCCGCATCCCGGTGGTTGCTGTGACAGGCACCAACGGCAAGACCACGACGGTCCGCCTCGTCGCCCACATCCTGGCTGTTGACGGGCTGCGCGTAGGCATGACGAATACAGACGGCGTGTATATCCAGCGCCGGCGCATCGACACGGGCGATTGCAGCGGCCCGCGCAGCGCGCGCAACGTCCTGATGCATCCTGACGTCGATGCCGCCGTGTTCGAAACCGCCCGTGGCGGCCTGCTGCGGGAGGGGCTCGCCTTCGACCGCTGCGACGTGGCAGTGGTAACCAACATCGGCACCGGCGACCACCTCGGCCTGAGCTACATCATCACACCGGAAGATCTGGCGGTCCTGAAGCGCATCATCGTCCAGAACGTCGCCAACGACGGCGTAGCCGTGCTGAACGCCGCCGATCCCATCGTCGCCGGGATGGCGCCAGACTGCCCCGGATCGGTCACTTTCTTCGCAGCCGATCGCCACCACCCGGTGATTGCCATGCACCGTGCGCAAGGTGAACGCGTCGTCTACGTGGAGGGCAACGCAATCGTCTGCGCCAAAGACGCCGTACGGCACCGCTTACCACTTGCGGACGTGCCGATCACGCGCGGCGGTACCATCGGCTTTCAGGTAGAAAATGCCTTGGCAGCGACCGCCGCCGCTTGGGCGCTCGAGTTAGACTGGGACGTCATCCGCGCCGGGTTGGCCGATTTCGTCAACGACGCCGGCAGCGCGCCCGGCCGCTTCAACGTTTTTGACTACCGCGGCGCGACGCTTATCGCCGATTATGGCCACAACCCGGACGCCATTGCCGCCCTGGTGTGCGCAGTGGATGCCATGCCTGCGAAACGGCGCTCAGTAATGATTAGTGGCGCCGGAGACCGGCGGGACGAGGACATTCGCAAGCAAACGGAAATACTCGGCGACGCGTTCGACGACGTCATTCTCTACCAAGACCAGTGCCAGCGCGGCCGTGCCGACGGCGAGGTGCTGGCATTGCTGCGCGAGGGTTTGGCCAATGCCCAACGTACAAAGCAGATCGATGAAGTTTGCGGCGAATTCTCCGCTATCGACACCGCCTTGGAACGCCTCGCGCCGGGCGATCTGTGCCTGATTCTGGTGGACCAGGTGGAAGAGGCGGTCGCCCACATCGCCAAACGCATAGACGAAACCCAGGAGCCGACCGAAGCGTCCTGGCATTTTGGACAGCGCCAAACCGGTCACTGGGCCCTGTCCGCCAACGTCGATCAGGAACGCGTCCGGGTTGATTCCAAAGAGTGCGACGGGCTCCCAACCGAGTGTGACGGTTGACTGCCAATGCGCGGACCCGAGGAACGACCGCGTGTCCTTAAGCAGGCGGCATCCATATTTCCCAGATCGAAACGGAATACCTGATTTGCCCGAGCCCGCCATGAGCGATAGAGACGGAATACTCTAGCTGCGGATCTTCCAAGAACAGGGGCAAGCTCAGCCCCTCCTTTAACCGCTAGAAACATGGCTCAGTTTTAGGGGGCCTGGACAAATCGAAATGGTCACGGCTGACCATGCCATTGTTGGGTGGGAATGCGACGCTTATCGGTGGCGCCCTGTGGGGAGCTCTAAACTAGAAGGAACTAGCCCTGCCAGGAGGTTCAAAACCAGGCGAACACAGAGGTGGGCGCCAGAAAGGCACTCCGAACAAGGTCACGCACACCCTGAAGCAAACCATCTTGGGTGCGCTAGAGGCCGAACTGCAGGTGACGGCTGATCGATCGGCGAGACCACGATAGATTGGGTGTCGTCATGCTGTGTTCGCTGCAGCCATTGGCGCCGCCTAAGAATCCACTGGCTGGATGCTCACAAAGATGCTGGACCGCTAATGGGATTAGGAGATAGTTTTGAAGCGGGAGAATTTGTAGATCACCTATTGATTGCGAGAAAGGTGGGAGCATGGGCGGCTGGTTGCGACTTGGTTTCGGGCCGCTACGTCCGAACTTCGTCGTCCGTGCGACAGCTCTCGTTGCCGTCTCGATTGTTCTCTCGTCCTGCTCACTGGCAGAGGCGCCATTGTTGCATCCGAGCGGACCGATCGCCGAGTCACAGCGCAACCTGCTGTTCGAAGTCTTTGCGCTGATGCTGATCGTCGTGATCCCCGTGTTCATCATGGCGATCTGGTTCGGCTGGAGGTATCGCGCATCCGCAACACAAAGCGCCTTTGATCCCGATTGGGAGCGTGCACCGTTCCTCGATGGACTTATTTGGGCGTTGCCCGCGGCAATTATTGTCATTCTCGGCTTTATGGTTTGGCGCAGCACGCATCAGCTTGACCCCTATCGATCACTTGCCGCTGCGGGCGATAGCACGCAGGTGCAGGTCATCACGCTTGAGTGGAAGTATGTTTTTCTCTACCCAAAAGAGGGTATCGCCTCTGTGAACGAGCTGGTCTTTCCTGCCGACAAGCCGGTGCAGTTGGTTATGACGTCGGACTCGGCAATGACATCCTTGCTGATCCCGGCATTGGGTGGACAGGTCTATGCGATGGCTGGGATGGCGACGCGGCTCAACTTGTTGGCCTTCGGGCCGGGTGAGTTTCTGGGACGAAATGCGCTCTACAACGGCGATGGATTCGCCGATCAGACTTTTCGCGTCCGTGCCGTGACCCAGGCAGAATTCTCTGATTGGATCGCTTCAGCCAAACAAGCCCCGGTCCTCGATGCGGCGGCCTACAAAGACTTGTCCCAGCCGGGCATTTTGAGGAGGCCCTTGCAGTATTCGCAATTCGCATCGGGTTTCTTCCAATCGATACTTGATAAGTACGCAACCCCTCTGAAGATGCAGCAGACGCCTCGTCACCCTTGAGTCAGGCGAATAGCATTGGAGTATTTGCATGTTCGGCCGCCTGACCGAGGACGCCCTGCCCCTTTATAGCGAGATCGCAATGGCCGGCGCCGCCGTGACCGTTGGCGGCGGGTTGTTCGTTTTGGCGGTCGTGTTGTGGACCAGTTCACTTTTGTATCTGTGGCGCAACTGGCTGACTTCGGTAGATCACAAACGTATCGGCATCATGTATGTCGTCGTGGCTCTCGTGATGCTCTTGCGCGGATTTGTTGACGCGCTGATGATGCGCGCGCAGCAAGCCATGGCGATGAATAGTGGCGGCTATCTGCCGCCCGAGCACTTCGACCAGATCTTCTCCTCTCACGGCACAATCATGATCCTGTTCATGGCGATGCCTTTTCTGACCGGATTGATCAATTTTGTGATGCCGCTGCAGATTGGGGCGCGGGATGTCGCGTTTCCGAGGCTCAACTTGATCAGTCTGTACCTGACGGCAGCCGGGGCGGGCCTCGTGCTGATCTCGCTAGTCATCGGCAAATTCTCCACCGCTGGGTGGACCGGTTATCCGCCCTTTTCGGAAACCGAGTTCAGCCCCGGCGTCGGTGTCGACTATTGGATCTGGGCGTTGATCGTCAGCGGTGTTGGCACGACGCTTACGGGCATCAATTTCATCACCACGATCGTCAAGCGCCGCGCGCCAGGCATGACCTGGATGCGGCTGCCATTGTTCGCTTGGACGGCACTCTGTGCGAGCATTTTGATCGTGTTTGCGTTTCCCGCACTCACGGTGGCGGGAGCGATGTTGGCACTCGACCGTTCCGCCGGGTTCCACTTTTTCACCAATGACGGCGGCGGCAACGCGATGCACTTCGCCAATGTTCTGTGGATGTGGGGGCATCCGGAGGTCTATATCCTGATCCTTCCAGCCTTTGGCGTATTTTCGGAGATCGTTGCGACGTTCTCTTCAAAGCGCTTGTTCGCTTACAATTCTTTGGTCTTTGCGACTGTCGTAATTGCGCTGCTTGCCTTCACGACTTGGCTACATCACTTCTTCACGATGGGTGCAGGAGCGAGCGTGAATACCGCTTTTGGCATTACCACCATGATCATCGCCGTGCCGACAGGGGTGAAGGTCTTCGATTGGCTGATGACCATGTATCGCGGGCGGATTCGCTATCAGACGCCGATGCTTTGGACGGTGGCGTTTCTTGTGACTTTCACTATCGGCGGTATGTCCGGAGTACTACTCGCCGTGCCGGCGGTCGACTACACCCTGCACAACACCACCTTCTTGGTCGCGCATTTCCATAACATGGTGATCCCAGGTGCGTTGTTTGGCTTTTTTGCCGGCTATGTCTACTGATTCCCCAAGGCCTTCGGGTTTCGGCTCGATGAGCGATGGGGAAAGCGCGCGTTCTGGTTCTGGGTCACGGGGTTCTACCTCGCATTCATGCCGCTATACGCACTCGGACTGATGGGCATGGTCCGGCGCCTGCAACACTATGATAACCCGGACTGGCAGCCCTATTTGATTGTTGCCGCTATTGGTGCCGCGTCGGTTCTTTGCGGAATTATTTGTATGGCCATTCAGTTGTGGGTCAGCATTCGCGATCGAGAGCGGCTGGCGGATACGACCGGTGACCCGTGGAACGCACGGACGCTGGAGTGGTACAGTTCCTCACCGCCGCCAGCTTGGAATTTTGCCAGCCTGCCGAAGATCGAGGGCACCGATGCCTTTTGGCTGCTCAAGGAACGTGGAGAGGCTTATCGCGAAGACGAAAACGTTGGCGCGATCTCTTTGCCAACTCATTCGAACGACGGGATTGTTTATGGAGCGCTAGCTTTTGTCTTTGGCTTCTCCATGGTTTGGCACATCTATTGGCTGGCCCTGATGTGCTTTGGCGCGATCGCGGCCCACTTGATCGTCAGCTCGTTCCGCCATCCGACCAAAGACGTGATACCCGCCGACGAGGTGGCTCGTCACGAACACGATTGGAAGACGGCCGCACGCGCCGGCTCACGCTACGACGGCGACCCGCTCTGCGATTACCGGACCGCGCTGAGAAAGGTACCCGCACAATGAGTGAAGTGGATACCAAAGCGCACGACGAAGCTGAAGAAAGATCTTACGGCTTCTGGTTGTTTCTCATGAGCGATGCGATCCTGTTTTCGCTGCTCTTCGCAACCTACGCTATCATGGTAACGGCCACTGACAATGGTCCAGCCCGGACCGAAATCTTCGGCTACTGGCGGACCGCGGCCAATACCGCACTCCTGCTATCCAGCAGCTTGACTATGGGCCTTGCCTCGATCGCCATATGCGAGGCCCGCAAATCTGCAGCGTTCCAATGGATCTTTGTAACCATGATCCTGGCGCTGGCCTTTCTAGTGTTGGAAATCCAGGAATTCATGGGGCTGGTCGCGCAAGGTGCCGGGCCGGATCGCAGCGGCTTTCTCTCTGCGTATTTCACACTCGTCGGCACACATGGCGCCCATGTAACAGTCGGCCTGATCTGGATGGCGGTGCTGTGCCTGCATCTTGCTATGGCGCCAATTGGTCCAGCGGTCCAGTCGGCAACTGAGCGGCTGACGATGTTCTGGCATCTCGTCGGGATCGTTTGGATCGGCATCTATTCCATGGTCTATCTGCCGGGGCTCTACCAATGAGTGACGTCAAACGGCACAAGCGTGAAGTTCGCAACTACGTGATCGGCTTTGGCCTGGCAGCTTTGCTCACGGTCATTCCTTTCGCCATAACCGCGGCGGGCGGGCTATCGCGAACATGGTTTGATTTGGCGATTCTGCTGGCGGCGGTTGTTCAGGTGCTGGTGCATCTGCGCTACTTCCTGCATATCGATCTGCGCCATACCCCGCGTGAGAACCTGCTGGCACTTGGCTTCACGGATGTCCTGATGGTCCTGATGATCGGCGGCA
>DAOUZE010000411.1 GCA_030665765.1 Filomicrobium sp. | reverse complement strand
GATTTCGCCGTCGGTTCTTTCTTCCAAATCCTGAGCGAAGAAAAGCGGGCCTGCCCGCTCGATCAAAAGGTTGCGCTGGTTGAAACCAGCGGCGCCAAACTTGAGGTTATGTTTGGCAGTTTTCTTGAAGCGCTTCTTGTAGGTCGACTCCGCTGCATTCGCGAGACCCGACAGCGAGACAATACCCCCCATTCCACCGGCAGCTAGAAGGGTCGACGTAAGCCCATATTGGCCAGCGACGCGAAACAAGTCGCGGCGCGAGATAGCAGTAAGTTTGTCTGACACCTTCATGATTTACTCCCTGCAGGTTTTTTAAATAATGATACTTGCGGTCCCATTGGAAACATATTATAGGTGCTCCCGCAAGCATTATATTGCAACTTCCAGTCTCATTAAGAAGCTTTTTTTGGGCAAAGCAAATCACGATTGAACCGTGAGAGAGTGGGCGCGTTATGGACGAGATCGATGGAGATTTCTCGGTAGTTAGGGCTGGCTCAGCAGGCTGCAAATCCACCTGGACTTACATCGTCCACGTTGACGGGAATGATCGTTACATCCGCAATGCGGAGGCCACCAATGACAAGTCCAAGGTGCATCTTCCCTTCGTTCTGCCAACAAAGCCGGACAACGTATCATGACCTATGACTTCATTATCGTCGGCGCCGGCTCAGCCGGCTGCGTGCTGGCCAACCGCCTATCCGCTGACCCCAGCAACCGTGTGCTGCTGCTGGAAGCCGGCGGCTGGGACATCAATCCCTGGATTCACGTTCCGGTTGGATACTTCAAGACACTGCATAATCCCAAGACCGACTGGTGCTATAAGACCGAGCCCGATCCTGGCCTCAATGGGCGATCGATCGATTGGCCCAGAGGTAAGACGCTTGGCGGCTCCAGTTCGATCAACGGCATGCTCTATATTCGCGGCCAGCGCCAAGACTACGACACCTGGGCACAGCTGGGAAACAAGGGCTGGAGCTACGAAGACGTTCTGGCCTTGTTCAAGCGTTCGGAAAGCTATGAGCAGGGCGAAACCGAATATCATGGTTCCGGCGGCGGTCTCGCCGTCAACAAGACGCGGGCCAAGAGCCCGATTTCCGAAGCCTTCATCGATGCCGCCGTCGAAATGGGCGTGCCCCGCACAGACGACGTTAACGGCCCAACTCAGGAAGGTGTCGACTATTTTCCGCAGACCGCAAAGAACGGGTTCCGTTGTTCAAGTGCGCGGGCGTTCTTGCATCCCATCCGCGGCCGGGCGAATCTCGACATCGTCACCCATGCGCACACTCAGAAGCTTAAGTTCAGCGATGACGACCCCAATCGCGTCACCGGTGTCGACTATCTGCGAAAGGGTTCACCTCAAACCGCAGAGGTGAAGCCCGGAGGTGAAGTAATCCTTTCGGCGGGCGCAATCGGCTCTCCGCAGATCATGGAACTTTCCGGGATCGGGAAGGCAGATGTGCTGAAGGCGGCGGGCGTTAATCTGCGCCACGAATTGCCCGGCGTTGGCGAGTGTCTGCAGGATCATCTTCAGATCCGGCTCGTCTACGAGGTCAACGTCCCGACCCTGAACGATGCAATCAACAACTTCTTCCATCGGATGGGAATTGGCGTTCAGTACGTACTCACCCGCACCGGACCAATGAGCATGGGCGCAAGTCAGGTTTGCATTTTCGCCAGGTCGATGGATCTTCTGGAGACACCGGACATTCAGTTCCATTTCCAGCCGCTGAGCGCGGACAAACCAGGCATCGTCATGCACCCCTTTTCAGGCATCACCTCCTCCGTCTGCCAGTTGCGTCCCGAAAGCCGTGGACACGTCCACATCGCAACACCCAACGCTGCGGATCATCCCAAGATCGTGCCGAACTATTTGTCGACCAAGGGCGATCAGGATTGCGCCGTCCGGGCGGTGAAGTTTGCTCGCGCCATGACCAAGACCAACGCGCTTAATCCGTTCATCACACGCGAGCATATGCCGTCGGGTAATCCGGAGACGTACGACGAACTACTCGACGCGGCCCGCAGCATGGGTCAGTCGATCTACCACCCGACAAGTACCTGCAGAATGGGGAACGACCCGTTAGCGGTCGTCGATGACCGCTTGCGTGTGCGTGGTTTGACTGGCCTGCGGATCGCGGACGCATCGATAATGCCGACTCTCGTTTCCGGCAACACCAATGCCCCGGTCATCATGATTGGTGAGAAGGCCAGCGACATGATCCTTGAGGATGCAGCTTGTTGAGCGGGCTATTGGCGAGAACTGAACACCGCGTAGAGAAAACAGATTAGAAAACGAAACGAGTCAGGAAGAGTCAGATGAACATTCAAAAATATCTTGAGCTCAATGAACGTGACGTTGTGACCTGTTGCCCTGAGGATTCGGTTCAAAAGATAGCTAGTATGCTTGGCGGCAAAAACGCCTGCGCATTGCCCGTTTGCGACACGGAAGGTCGAATGATCGGAATTGTCTCTGAGCGCGATGTCGTCCGCACGCTGGGTGAAAAGGGGGGCGACACGCTGGAGCTTTGTGCTCGCGATTTAATGACCACGAGCGTGACTACCTGCAGTCCTGAAGACTCCATGAATCGCGTCCGCCAGATTATGTACAGCAAGGGTTTTAGAAATGTCCCAGTACTCGATGGCGACACCATTTTGGGGGTCATCGGCTCTCGCGACGCGCTCAAAACCAGGCTCGAAGAAAAAGAACTCGAAGTCAATGTTCTAAAGGACATCGTAATTACAACGCGAGGCAACTGACTATCCCGCGTAGTGAGTTGGAGCGTTGCTGCACTTGTTTCTTCGGCTCCGCCGCCTCCAGCTTTCCGTTTAACGAGATCACGATCATTTCCAATGAAGGCCGAGCGAAGTTGGCTGCCCGGTCGGCTGAGCCTCTTAAATAATGCGAACACTAACCGCCTTGCGAGTTCATGACCCAGGAGTCCCTGCAATCAGAATGTTGCTGAAACTCTCATGAGCCGAAACGTTGTCCGAAGATCTATCAGTTAAGGGAGCCGTAAAATGAAAATGACCACCGAAGAGGCCTTCATCAAGGTTCTGCAAATGCACGGGATCGAACATTCCTTCGGGATTATCGGCTCGGCGATGATGCCGATCTCGGATTTGTTTCCGGCTGCCGGCATCAAGTTTTGGGACTGCGCCC
>DAOUZE010000252.1 GCA_030665765.1 Filomicrobium sp. | reverse complement strand
TCCGCCACAGGGCCCGCATTGCAATCGCTTGCGGCCGACAGCCGTTAACGTGACAATGCCGATTGAATTGTCGCTGAAAGATGCGCGCTGCCGTTGCGCGATTGGTGTAGTGGAGCTGTCACGGTAACGCGCCTGCTCAGTTGATGCCGTATGCTATCAACGTCCGATGAGCAGTTCTTCCTATCGCCGCCATCGCTTTCCAGTCGAAATCATCCAGCACGCCGTTTGGCTGTATTTTTGATTTCCTCTCAGCTTTCGAGACGTCGAGGACCTTCTGGCTGGGCGAGGCATTGATGTTTCGTATGAGACCGTCCGCCGCTGGTCGATCAAGTTTGGCTTGGCTTATGCCGGAAAGCTCAGACACTCGCACCCGCGTGCTGGTACGCGTTGGCATCTCAAGAAGTCTTCGTCTCGGTCAACGGCAAGAACGTATACCTGTGGCGCGCCGTTGATTGCGAGGCAGAGGTCCTGAACGTGCTGGTGCAATCGCGCCGAAACAAGCGAGTAGCCTTGAAGCTGATGCGGAAACTGCTCAAGCCACAAGGCTTCTCGCCAGAGGCCGTCATGACAGACGAACTGCCATCATATGGCGCGGTATTGAGCGAACTTTGGATGAGAGCTCGCCACATAACCGGCGGTAGGATCAACAATCGGGCCGATAATTCTTATCTCCCGATACGGCAAAGAGAACGACGGATGCAGCGATTCAAATCAGCTGATGCCGCGCAACGATCTCTCTCAACCTACGCTGCTATCTACAACACATTCAACGTCCAGCATCATCTGATCTCGCGCAGAACAATGCGACGGTTCCGAGCGGCAGCTATGGAGAGGTGGGATGCCATGACTGCCGCGGCGTGAAACACGGAGACGTTGTGCATTTTTCGCGCGGCATACGTGCTAACGTGACAGTGCCCCATCGACGCAGTGGGCTACAAGCCGCCCAACCAAGATATTGCTTCTCGTGCCGCACTCGGTGGCGGAAAATCGGAGCGGTCTTGAAAAAGCGTGTATGATTTTCATTTGGCTATTCCCTCCCGACGGTCGCGGAGGGTGAGACTGTGCCTCCAGTCTAGGATAATAACATGACCCAAAATCCATTCATGATCCCCAAAGAAATGCGCGAACTGGTCGAGAAGAATTTCGAGCAGGCACAATCCGCATTTGGTCAATTTAGCGATGCCATGAACCAAACGATGGGCATGTGGACCAAAGCCATGCCAGCGAACAACATAACGTCTGGGTTCGCATTGGTTCAAGAACGCGCCATGCACTATGCCAAGCAGAACGCAGAGGCCGGTATGGCCTTGGCCAACGACATCGCCAAAGCTAAGGATATTCAGGAAATTCTGGGTCTACAAACAAGTTTTGCGCAGAAACAGATGCAATCCTACGCCCAGCAGACGCAGGAGCTTGGCAGATTAATGACCGAAACCACCCAAGAAGCTGCGGAAGCGATGAAACCCAAAACTTAGGCTATCAAATGCTTGCTTGCTTGCTAGCGACGACGGTGGGATTGCACGGCCAGGCGCCGACTTCGTCGACCACTACAATTTCTGGCGCTATCACGAAAGCCTGGACAATCTGACGCCCGCAGATGTCTACTTCGAGAGAGGTCAAAACATCCTGGAAATGCGAAAGGAGATCAAACGCTGTACCATCGAACAACGCCGCCGCAACCACTTCAAAGCTGCGGCTTGAAGAGCAATCCGATGAGCCGGATCCGCTCTTAAGTTCAAGCGCTCTACTGTCCCGAGAACTCTGACGATGGACAATTCGCCGATCTCTCAAGCGTGAATTGAGTACCGTTCTGGGAGGAGAGGTTCAGCGGATGCAGCGTGTTGTTCAGATGAAGATGGTAAAGGCGGGTGCGTCATCGCTGGACCGGAAGCGCTCAAGAAGGCGGTGGCGCTGGTTTGGTAGGTGGTTGGCCCGCGAAGACTGAGAACACTACAGACCCTGAGAAGTCCGCACACGAAGGGGAGCAGCTGCTTATCCACTAGGCGAACGCGTCTCAACAATGCAGGATCGTTCCGTGACGCGGACGGTTGATGAAGGCTATGCTACTGATATGACCCATCAACAAGAAATCGTTCGCGCGTTGATCAATAAGCATGCGCAAAAGGCCAGCGAAAGCGAATATGATCGCTCTGTAGCGATATCGGCGATCAGCGCTTCGCGTGACATCATTCAGGCGGTTCCAACCGATCTAAATGGTGAGGAATATGCCGCCTGCTTGCTATCTAAACTTGAAAAATTATTGGCTGGGTATCACGACCCCGATGGCGAGTACACCTCTGGCAAGGGAGTCATCGGTGCCCTGCTCAATGACCTGCAATGTGCATTGAGAGGTCCTCCCGGCTGAGGCCGCACCGAGACTTCGCTCATTCGTAAAGCTCAACCGCTTTGTCGCGCATCTCGGCTGAGCAGAATGTAAATCAAGGTTGTAAGCCGCCCAAAAGCATCCCAGTCTTCATCGGTGATGCCGGGGAAAGAAGTGTTGAGCGCTTCCGACATCGGCTCGCTTTCGACCACATGCGCAATGTCACTAAACAGCAATTCTTGGATTCGAAGCTTTGGGCCAGTTTCTGACCCGACGGTGCCGACCTCTATCTGTTTGGAGCAACTCAGGTTGTCAGGGGTTTCCGATCCAAATTGGAGGAGCGCTACCCGTAGGTCTTTCGTTAGTTCTTCGGCGTTGGTTCGACCGTCAGCTATTCCCGTTATTGCTTTCAGGAACTGTGTGCGGGTAAAGGGTACGTCGCTCATTACAGCTCCCAGGATGCCGGTTTGTGGATTTTGCAACATACTAGGAACCCCAGATGATCGGGGTGGCTGTGAGTGCACTTATTCTCTGTGGTGCTTATCATGCCGTGAGGGAAACGTAAGGTGAGAGCTAACCCTCTCAAAAGCTCTGTAGGTTCATGGCCATCCCACCATCCCTAGATATTCGCTAAAATGATGGCACAGTTTTAAGGGGCTAGGACAATCTCCAACGCGCGAAGCCGCGCCCTCGTGCTTTATCAAAACCGAAGTGTCGACCTCATCAATGTGCGACAGATCCAATCTCTCCGCTGGGCGCTGAGGTCAGACACAAAATGGCTTTGCCCTTCGGCATGGGCGCCGGGAGGTTAGTTCAGCAATGAAAGCTATAGTTTGGAGATACTCTGTTGCTTGTCATTATCAACGCACTTTTTTCGCTTTTTTTGATCTGCTCAGTATTCCTTTTTTCGGGTCAGCCGGCCAATGCGCAGAACCCGAACGCGAACCAACCGGTCTTCGTGATGGTACACGGCACCTTTCAATGGGCGGGCCAATGGGAACCGCTGAGTACAATTCTGGAGGACGCCGGGTATAAGGTGCTTGAGGCAACGCTGACAGGTCTTGGCGAGAAGGAGCATCTGCTTTCGAAAGAGACGGGGTTGTTGACCCACGTTCTGGACGTGTCAAACATGCTGAGCTGGCGCGATCTGCATAACGTCATTCTCGTTTCGCACAGCTATGGCGGACCGGTTATTACCGGCGTGGCTGCCCGCCAGCCGGATCGTATCAAGCACCTTGTGTTTATCGATACGGTGCCGCTGGATCATGGGGAAAACCTAATAGATGGTTTTGGGCCTGACGTTTATGAGACGGCAAAGACGGCCGTCGATGAAGCTGGAGATGGCTGGGTCATTCCATCGGATGCACTTCGTGAAGCCAAGCCAACCATGCGCCCGCACCCATGGAAGTCCTACGTAGAGCGTATCGATATTCCGGTGGACACACCGGCCTTTGCCGGAACGATTATTGTTGCCACCGAAGGGGAAGTTTTTGACCATATGCGCAAAGTGCAGGCCCCGGCGCGTGCCGAAAAACGTGGCTGGTCTCTCGTGACTGTTGAAGGTCCGCATCAGTTGATGGAAGTCAGCCCGTCCAAGGAAGTCGTCGCGGAGATATTGTTGGGTATAGCTGGAAACTGATTGCACGGCATGCTGCCACTTCTAGGTTTTCCCGAAATTCCGAGGGGAGGAAAAGTGGGTCGTGCCGCTTTGCAGCGAATGGCTGTTTTGTTTGCGGTGCGGTCATTGCCGGGTATTCAGCCAACGTCTGCTACTCAAAGAAGCGGTCGTTGGGACTGACTGGCTGTTTATAGGTCCAGAGCCTAGTTCTGTTCTCATGACGTCTGGCCTTTGAACTCGGGAAGACGGTCAACGGTCTTGACTCCCTCAGCTACCAACAGGCTGATGACTTCGCCTATGGTGACCTCCATGCCCTTGTTTGCCAGATAGCGGTTCTGGAAGATGAGTGCGGCACAGACCACTTCCGGTCGGACCTTAACGTTAGCCCAAAGTTGCCCTTCAGGTCGGCCTGTTGCATGGCGGCGTTCTTCCAGCTGTTCGCCGTCAGCAGCTGGCCTGCTCCTGTGAGACGGTACCAATTTGATTAAGCGAATTCGGCTATTTCGAACCTCAGATGAGAAGACGATGGAATGGCACGGAAGCGGCACATGACAGAACAGATCATCGGGAGTTTGGTTCTTATATAAGAAGTCGGACCAACTACCCTTCTCCAAAGCTCTGTAGGTTCTTAGCCATCTCGCGTGAGAGGGGCGGGTGCCTGGCATAGAAGCGTTCAATCTGGTTGACACTGGTGCCAGCATTCTTGGCCAAGTTGAAGATGTTGACCAGCGCGCCTCTGGGAGGATCGCAATCCGCCCGAGCGCTCTAGGAGATTGTTGGACGTTTCCAGCCGACGAACCGGCCGCCACCTAGGGCGCCGATATCGATCTGCTCGATAAAAAACTCGTAGTTTCGAATGTAGGTATCGAAGCGATCTCGGCCGAAGCGGGTCACGGTCTCGGCCTCGAGCGACCGGTACATGGCTAGTCGTTCGTGCAGTATCGTCTTCCACCGCTCCGACAGGTCCTCAGCGTGGACGTTTGAAAAGCCGACGGCCTGCATCAGCGAGACATACTCGGAAAGACTAACGATACGCGGTGCGGCAAGACCGTCGGCCAGAAAAAGCGCGGGCTGCGTGATCAAGACGTTCGGTCGAGGTCCAATCCGTGAAGCCGAGGGCACCGCCTGTCTTGAGAACCCGGCAGCATCCCGAGAACAGGTTTTCGCGATCTTGGATATGCAGAAAGGACTCTTGGCTGACTATCCGGTCGACGGTTTCACTTTCGAGATCCAGATGTGCGGCATCGCCGACCTGGTATGTGACCTTGTCCTGCAAACCGACTAAGCGCGTCAGGGTGCGCGCTCCCTTCACACGGGATTCGTTCAGATCGATACCTAAGACCGTCGCCCCGTAGCGATACGCCAAGTATCGGCTGGTGCCACCCATTCCTGAGCAGAGATCGAGCACTTTCGTGTCTGGGCCAATACCCAGCGCTGTGACCAACAGATCATTCGCCGCCAGTCCGTCATAGTGGTCCTGGTCATAATGCGATAAGTGCTCCGGCTTGATTTCGGCGCGCGCGATGCCTTCGCGTTCGACCTTTTCCAGGATCTCCGACTCGTTGATTGGATGCTCGTCATAAAACGTCTTGAGGCTGACCATGGATGCGTGACCCTGCCGTCTGGGTTTCCTGATGCTGTCA
>DAOUZE010000465.1 GCA_030665765.1 Filomicrobium sp. | reverse complement strand
GCAAGGGACCGGAGGCACTGCTCCTCTGCTTCTGAAAGCCTCGAGGAACCAACAAAAATGAACATCATCGAACAGCTCGAACACGAGCAAATGCGCTCTATCTCCGCCAAACGTGGCATACCGGAGTTCAGCCCTGGCGATACCGTTAAGGTCATGGTCAAGGTCGTGGAAGGCAAGACGGAACGCCTGCAGGCCTACGAAGGTGTCGTAATTTCCCGCGCTGGCGCTGGCCTCAACGAGAGCTTCACGGTTCGCAAGATCTCCTACGGCGAAGGCGTCGAACGCGTCTTTCCGGTCTACTCTCCACTCATTGCGTCGATCGAGGTCGTCCGCCGCGGCCGTGTCCGCCGTGCCAAACTCTATTATCTCCGCGGCCGCCGTGGCCGTTCAGCCCGCATCGCCGAGCGTACCGACGCGCGCGCACGCCGCTTGAATGCGGCCTGGAAGGGCTTCAAGAAGCAAAAAGGTCAACCCGACGACCTCACCCAGCTCAACGGCATCGACGCCGAACTGCAGATGCGCTTGAAACAGTTGAACTGCATCAAGCTCGAGCAGATGGCCAATTTTTCCGACGATGACATCGCAAACATAGACGATTTCCTGAAACTCGATGGACAGATCGAGAAGCAGGACTGGGTCGGTCAAGCACAGCGCTTCATCACCGAGGCGACAGCCGCCGAAGCCGCAGCCGAGGCCGAAGCCGAAGAAGCAAAAAAAGCTGAGGAAGCGGCAAAATAGGATAAAGCCTCGGAATATTCGGCGCATTGGAATCGAGACCGAACGGCTCGCCGGCTTTCGCTGGTGGGCTGTTTCTCGTTCCAGCCTATATACCAATAAGAAGCCGGGTTTGACTGCCGAGCATCGGCAACAACCTCAGAAGGTGGCCCTTCTGCAAGGCAACGCAACCTTCTGTCGGCTCCAGATCGAGGCTATCCGCCCCCGTTCGGGCCACATGGATGAAAATGGCGCTCCCCCGGCCTTTGACACGAGGCAGGTCGTTGTATCCAACCACGACCACGATGTCGTAGAGACCGTCCTCACGCCACAACCTTTCGGCGTTTCCGTAATAAGGGTGCTGTATGAGCCGGTTGTAGTTTCGGTCACCAGCCGCATCACACCACCCATCCTCCGGTGACAACGCCCTCAGCGGCAACGGTGTGCGCGGCCTGAGATGAAACCGGTCCGCTCGGTAATACGCCTCTCGGAGCGGCCATGCACCACACGGGCTCGCTCCATCTCCTTCGCGTTTCAACGCGCGCATACCGGTGCGTCCGATCGCACAAGGCATGATCAGATTTCCGGCTCTCAACAATCCACGTGTTGGCTCTGCGGATTTCGCACTGACAAACAGTTGTCGCAACGTGTGGTAAGAGTTTGTTGCCCTATTTGTTCTCATTGACAAAAAGAGCCGTACTAAGAGTGTCTAGCAAAGCTATCTATCTCAGGATGTCTTGTTGGCACACACATGCTTAATGCCTTTTCTACCCCTATGGCGTTCCAAGTTTCCCGTGGTAGATAATCTATCAGGCGCTTGGAAGCACTGCCCGGAGTGACGACAAAAATGAGCAATGTCCGCAAGATTCTGATCGTCGACGACGACGACGACCTTCGCGATTCACTAAGAGACCAGCTGGCATTGCACGACGAGTTCGAGGTGACAGTCGCGGATTCCGCCGCCAGTGGCATCGAAATCGCCAAGGCCGAGCATCACGATCTTGTCCTGTTTGATGTCGGGCTTCCGGATATGGACGGACGCGAAGCGGTGAAAATCCTACGCAAGTCTGGATTTAAGAGCCCCATCATCATGCTGACGGGCAACGATTCGGACGCCGATCAGATCCTTGGCCTGGACGCCGGCGCCAATGACTACGTCACCAAGCCATTTAAGTTCGCCGTGCTGCTCGCACGCATTCGCGCCCAGCTTCGCCAGCACGAACAAAGCGAAGATGCCGTATTCACCATCGGGCACTATACTTTCAAGCCGGCTTCGAAGTTACTGGTCGACGAGAAAGGCTCCAAAATCCGCCTCACCGAAAAGGAAACTTCGATCCTGAAGTTCCTTTACCGGTCCGGAGAAAAGGTGATCACCCGCGATGTCCTCCTACACGAAGTGTGGGGCTATAACGCCGGAGTCACGACCCACACGCTGGAAACGCACATTTATCGCTTGCGCCAAAAGATCGAGAAGGATCCTTCGAACGCCGAACTCCTTGTGACGGAGACCGGCGGCTACAAGCTGGTTCCCTGACCCTTCCGATCACAGCAGCGGTGATTAGCCCTCGCCCGGCACCGCATCACCAAGCCGGCGCAACCGCTGCGCCAAAACCCGCAGCACATAAAGCGCAAAACCCGGCTCGGCTTGCACCAACCGGAAAAACGCCGCGCGATCGAGTACAGCCACTTCGGCGTTCGCCGCAACCAGCGCCGCCGCGCTGCGCGGGGAGGCGTCGATCAACGACATTTCCCCGAAAATCCCATCGGCCCCGACAGTTTCCAACACGCGGCCAAACATCAAGATGTCGATCAGCCCGGAGCGCACAAGATACATTGTGCCGCCGGCTTCATCCTGCAGGAAGACCTTTTCGCCCGC
>DAOUZE010000125.1 GCA_030665765.1 Filomicrobium sp. | reverse complement strand
GCGAGCACGATCAGCGGCGAGGACTACGAGGAAAAGGCAAGCTACCGCCCACACGGCGTTGACGAGTATGGTCGCCTCGAGCGTGAGCTGCTTGCTCCGATGCAGGAGAGCTACGAGACGATCCGTGAGATCGGCACCGGCATTTCGCACCACTTTGGGGCTTTCGGGTAGGCTGAACGTAGAGGCTCTAGCGCCAGCTGCGGACAACGGCTCGCGTCAGCGCCAAAACACGCCTCAGCCTGCGCTTGTCTTCAATGCCAAGCCCGATGCAGCCGCAGCAGAAAAGCGGACGTTGCGAAAGGTTGAGCTGCAGGCGATAGCTGCGCCGGTACCTTCGTCGGGAAGTCAGGCCCGCCGATGGGCTAACTGGTGCGGACGGGCTTTGCTGGGTTGTGCCTTCCGAGGTTTCAGGCCGCGCATCGGGGTTTTGCGCCATCGCGCCCTCCGAGGTTGCAGGTCGTTCGGCAGTGTTTAGCGCCGAGGCGTCTTTTGAAGGATCGGGCGCTCCAGTAGTTTCGTGCGGCGCGGCCTCTTCAAGTTTGGCATCAGGCGGGGAGCGGGTTCCAGTGATCGCCGCATAGACTCTTTTTAACCAAGTTTGAATCACTGTTTCAGCGGAGCCCATTGAAAGAAGTAGCCCGTGGAATATGCGATCCGGGCAGGCCTTTCAGCGTTAGCAGGGAAGCTGTTCCTTCGAAAGCATAAACACCTCACCCTCGCTGAGTTCCGTGTCGAGCCATTGGAACGCAACATCACGATAACATGCTTCCAGCTCCTCCCTCCTCAGCCCGATCTCCACCACCAGGGTTCCACCGTCAGTAAGATGTGCCCCGGCTTCGTCGAGGATCCGGCGCACCAAGCTAAGACCGTCCTCTCCGCCGGCATGCGCAAGCTCGGGTTCAGCGGCATACTCCGAAGGGAATGCTGCGACTGACGACGAGCTGACGTAAGGCGGATTTGAAATGATCAGGTCGAAACGCTCTCCCTGAAGCGCCGAAAACAGATCTGATCTCACCAATGCGACGCGATCCGCAAGCTGGTGAGCGGCGACGTTGATTTCGGCCACCTCGAGGGCGCGCTCCGAGATGTCGGCACCAACAATCTTGGCATCGGCGAAGCTATCCGCCAGCAAGATCGCAAGGCAGCCAGAACCGGTGCAAAGATCGAGGATGCGCGTCACCGGCTGCCCGGCCTCGAACAGCCCATCAAAACCGCCGACGAGCAATTCTCCTATGAAAGAACGAGGTATGATCACGCGTTCGTCGACGTGGAACCTATAGGGCCCAATCCACGCTTCGCCGGTTAGATAAGATGCTGGCCGGCGTGTCTCGATACGTCGCGTGATGATGTCCGCGACTTGATTGCGTTCAGCCGATGTGAGCCGCGCGTCGAGCCACGGATCGATTGCATCGATCGGCAACTTGAGCGTTGCCAGGATGAGGTAAGCGGCCTCGTCGAGTGCGTTCGTGGAGCCATGCCCGTAGACGAGCCCGGCCGCCGAAAAATTCGAGACCGCGAACCTTAACCAGTCACGAACCGTGACGAGTTCTGCGGCTGCACTTCGAATGTCGGCCGCAGTGTTCTTTGCGGTTTCATCGGTCATCGTATTAGCGTTTCGCCCACACCTGGACGAGTGCCGGACCCCTGGTGTCGATCACCTTGTCTATGACGCGGGAGCGGTAGCGAGCGCGGATCTCGCGGACCTGAGCCGGTGCGCCGCGCAATGCGATCGGGCCATACGTATCTCCAGCATCAATCCGGCTGCGAACCGGGATGATGTCCTCTTCGCCATTGACGTAGATAACGCGCAACTGGTTGAGCGTAATCGCGCGGCCGCGAACATTGACCCGGATCTTGGCGAAACCGTCGCCATGGTCGGCAAGCGGGATCACGTCATTGTCGAAGCCGATAAAGCCGGCCGTTTGCGCACCGAGAAGAATCCATCCGTCGTTGAAGCTCTTGCCTTCTCCGTCGGAGGCCAACCAGCCATCCGAGTGCGTTCCGTAGAGCTCGATCCGTGTCGGCGAGGTCAGGTTTGTCGGCTCGCGGAAGCTCAGGCTCACTTTTTCGATGAATTTTGACGGGTCAATTTCAAACCATGGCGTGCTGGAGTTTTGCAGCAGGGGCTCTTCGACGGTGAAGTCCTTCTTTGAACCGTCATCGAACCTCACGGTGAGAGTTTCGAGTTGAACGTCATTATCGCGGACGGCAAGCCGCAGACGCTTAAACTTACCAAGTTTGTCCGCCACGTCCAAGGCCCCGCTTTTGACCTCGCGTTCGATTTCCTGGGCTGCGATCAATACCGTGTCGTTGGATGACGGTTCCGCGACCGGCTGCACAACGCGCCCCGGCGGTGGTGGCACCGCCATCAGCTTTTCGGGCCTCTGGGCCCTGCGGCCCTGCCGGCTCTGTAGTCCCCAGACCTCAATTCGTGTATAGCGTTCACTTGGCCGGTCCTGTTGGTACTTTACCGACAGCGATTCTGGGAATCGCTCACCCTCGTCGCGGGCGATGATACGGGTTCGTTCTCCGGACCTGAGGCGGAACGGCTGCCCACCCTCGTGCTTTGTCTTGTCGTGGAAATTGAGCACGTAGCTGTCGACGGCGACGGCACCGCGTCGGGCGCGCAATCGAAATCCGATAAAGGATCCCCGCGCCTTTCGCAGATCGATCAGCTCTTCTTGCGCTTGCGGATCGATTTGGTGTTGAGTAATGCGAATCCAGCGTGCGGCTTCGGCGCTTGAAGCCCACCCAGAAGCAACGAATGCGACGACTAGAAGAACGTGAAAGAGCCGAAGGAACATAGGCGGAATCCATAATCTATTGAACAGCGAGCAAGATGTGGACGCCTTATCTACAGCATACCTGCCGAGACAAGAAGCGCGAGCCTTTGGGGCCATTCTTGGGCGATGAGAAAATGCTGGTGAGTGTTTGTCTGGGCCAGCATGATTTCCGTGTCATGATCGATCAGCAGTAAAGCCGACTCTTCCGAAAACCGCCAGGACCTGGAATATACCAATGGCTTCCGATGCTTCAACGGCCGATATACCTTTATCCGAAGCGCTGTCGGCGGCAATAGCGCTGCTAAAGCAACGTTTTGGTGAGCGTCTTGTTACGCACGACGGTATTAGGCGTCAGCATGCACACACCCTGACATGGATCGACGGACAACCACCCGACGCCGTTGCTTTCGCAGAAACAACTGAGGAGGTTGCTGAAATCGTCGGCGTTGCCGCGCGTTATCGTGTACCGATCATTGCCTTTGGCGCGGGCACATCGCTCGAAGGGCACGTCAACGCGCCGCGCGGCGGAATTTGCCTTGATTTATCCTGCATGGACAACCTGTTGCGCCTTAACGCCGAAGACCTCGATTGCACCGTACAGGCCGGCATGCCGCGGGGGCGCCTCAATACCTATTTGCGCGATACCGGTCTGTTTTTCCCCGTCGATCCGGGAACAGAGGAGGCGACCATCGGTGGCATGGCCTCAACGCGCGCCTCCGGCACGACTACCGTGCGCTACGGCACGATGCGCGACAACGTCCTTGCCCTGAAGGCGGTTCTCGCTGATGGCCGTATCATCGAAACGGCGGGACGCGCCCGGAAATCCGCCGCGGGTTATGATCTTACGCATTTGCTTGTCGGCTCCGAAGGCACGTTGGGCATCATCACCGAGGTTACCTTGAGGCTTCACGGTGTGCCCGAATGCGTCGTTGCGGCCGTCGCCAGCTTTCCAACCCTCGCAAGTGCCTGCGATACGACGTTGGCAGCGATCGCGATGGGCCTCGGCCTGGCCCGCATTGAACTGCTCGATCCATTGACCATCGGTGCCGTCAACAAGCACGCGGGACTGGCGCTCGCTCCACTCCCGACGCTCTTTCTGGAATTTCACGGTACTCCGGAGGCGGCCAAGGAACAGGTTGCCACGTTCGAAGAGTTGGCGCGCTCAGAAGGTGCGACCAGATTTACTAGCGCAACCGATGAAGCCGAGCGTAAACGCTTGTGGAAGGCCCGCCACGAGGCGCTTTGGGCGGTTCGCGAGGCCTGGCCTGGCCTTGCGATGCTGATTACCGATGTCTGTGTTCCCGTCTCGCGCCTGGCCGAATGCGTTGCCGAAACCGAGGTCGATATCACCGCGAACGGATTGACAGCTCCGATTGTCGGCCATGTCGGTGACGGCAATTTTCACGCCTTGGCGCTGCATAGCCCCGGCGATACCGAACAGCTTGCGCAGATCCGTGGTTTTGCGGAGCGCTTGGCGGCCCGCGCCATTGCCATGGAAGGCACCTGCACCGGCGAACATGGAATCGGTCAAGGTAAAAGGGAACTTTTGCGCCTCGAGCGCGGTGAAGCGGTCAACGTAATGGCGTCGATCAAGAATGCGCTTGATCCGTTAGGAATTCTAAACCCCGACAAGATATTTAATTAGTCTCCCTCCGAATTGGCGAGGCTTGGCGAGATGCTTCGGAAGCCAGGTTTCTCTTCGGGCGGCACGAATTCTCGATCGTAAACATCTTATTACGGAAACATCTGCAATTTCGCGCAATTCACAGAACGGTGCGAAATCTTCGGGTGTTATCGTCTTGTTCGTAGGCTTTTTGTGGCGGATGACAAAGCAATGAACGAGATCCCTGGCCAGACGGGCGGTGATGACATGATCAATGTTGCCTGGGGGGCCACGAAATGAAATTCACCAAACAGGAAATAATCTTCAACGGCGCCTTCGCGTTCATGTTCGCCGGGCTTCTCGTATACATGGTGCGGGATTCATTCGTTGTCGAAAAGGTCCAACGCTGCTCGCAGCGCTATCTTTCGTCGACCGAGTTCAGCCTCGATCACGGGACTGGACCGCTGTCGCCTGCTCAACTCGTCGGCACCATCGGCGCCACCCAGCGTGGCGTCTATAACAACGCCAAGGTAGTGCGGGTGCGCGGCGTTGCCGGTGAACGCGCACTGAAGGTCACATTGCGGCGGGAGGACGGCGACAGCAACGGCATCCGTTTCCAATGGTCGCCGCGCAGTCTTGAAAAAACTAACTCGGCCTGCCTCAGCTACTCTATCTATCTGCCCAAGAAATTCGAATTCGCAGGTGGCGGCTTTTTGCCGAGCCTTTACACCGGCATGGTCTCACAGAATGGCGAGCCAACGGTCGAAGATGGGGCAATAACGAAACGCATTGTCTGGCGCAACGACGGCAGCGGCACTGTTATCGTGCAACAGCGGGATGATGAAACCAAAGGTAAGTATTTGGACGCGAAACGTTTCAACTTGCCCACAGGTCGATGGGTTGCGATCGAGCACGAGATGATCCTGAACGCGCCGGGAGAGCGCGATGGCGTGGCACGTGTCTGGATTGACGGCAAACAAGTTCTCTCGAAAGATCGCGTCAACTGGCGCAAATCCGACAAGCTCGTGATCAAAGGCGTACAGGCCGATGTCGGTTACGACAATCCTCGCCGAGCCGTCAAACGGCCCACAAAGGACACCAGTGTATACATCTCGCCAATGCTGCTGCGCTGGCAATAAACCACTGATCGCTTCCAAAGGGCCGCAAATTGGTCTCCGTTTCCCGAGAAAAGAAAGGCAACGCGCATTGTTGAATGCGACAATTCTCCACTGAGTTGGAAGCGGAGTTTTCCAAAATCTTGAAGCACATCGAAAGATGCTATTAAATTCATAAGTCCGATCGTGGCGTTCTCCACCTACCCCCTACTAAGGACACCACGAGTCTTCGCCCGCGGTTCTTCCTCCCTCTTGGGCCGCGTTTTTTTCTTTTCTCATGTCGTATTGACACGTTTCGCACCATCATCTCGATAGGGGCGTATCGCGCTATGCCCGTTAGCTCTCCAACGGTTTCCAGCCCTCAGCGAGAGCCTCATCCTCACTGCAAAACCAGCGGTCCCCTCGGCTTTGCGATACGCGATGGCTCTCGTAGCTTGATGACCACGGAAGGATGTACACCTTGTCGCGAGTCCGCGTTCGGTCTTTGCCCTTAATCGGGCAACCGGCGGGGGAGCGCAGCTTGGCCGACTTCCAGCGTTCGGCTCTGTATTCCGAAGGAAGCTGTGCTTTACCCTGCCAGACGCCCCGGCCAGCACTCTTCGCTTCTTCTTCTTCGCCGCCGTAACCGCTGAAGAGCCCAGACAGAGCGAATACGTGTCCGCCGCGGACCAGTTCTTCCGCGATATTCTTTTCGCCAATCAGACAATCCGAGGTCTTGCGTCCTGCAGCATCTGTTCGCACCACCGTACACACCACGGTCTTGTATCCGGTAATGCGTCGAAGCGCATTCAGGGCGGAGCGTCCGCAGTTCCACTTGCGCCCACGCCTGGTGCGGCACGACTGACGCCTCTCCGGTGCCTCGATGCCATTGAGGACAATCCGGCTGTCGCCAATCAACATGGTGTCTCCGGACAGCGCCTTTGCCTGCCCTTTGACCACCTCGCCCGCGGCACTCACTGTCAGCGTAGCGGGAAGCGGACCAAGATACGGCAAAACAAACGAGCCAAGCCCAGCGATCAGTCCCACCACCAGCATCGCTGCCAGAGCCTTCGCGGCGATGCCGCCCATCGCTTCCTGGTTGCGGGCTTCTAGAGGCGCGTCGGGATCAAACCGCTTGGTGTGAAACGGTGCGTCGAGGGAGGCCCGCCCCGCGATCACTGGCAGTGCCGCCAACCCTAACAGCGCGATCGCAATCAGGCTGGCGCTAAGGGCAACGCCGTCGAAGTTACCCTGAGCGAGCCGTGTGATGGCGCCGATTGCCGCAGCAAGGCCAGCAATGGTCAAGGGCAAACCAACTCTGGGCGACATCGCCCTGGCCAATCCGCCAAGCCTCTCCGCCAGACCCTCGAGCCCGTGGCCCGTAGCCCTTACGACGTGCTCACCGGCTACACAGCTCAACGAAAAAAAAACCAAGCCGGCTCTCACGGCGCCGCGACGCAACGAGTTGCCGGCGACTTGGGCACCCTCTGCAACCTTTTTACCAAGCTTGGCGCCGGCCTCCATGGCCTCTCGACCAGCTGCATCGAGGCCGCGTTTTGCTGCGTCCACGCCTGATCGCCCGGCCGCCTTGCCGGCGCGGCCAGCTTCCGCCAGCCCGTCCAAAGCGGCCTGCTTAGTCCCATCTAGCTGCTCGCGGCGCTTTTTGCGTTTCACCAGGATCGTCGTTCTCACGTAATTGCGCCACTGAAAGTTGTCGTCGCGTTTACGCCAGAAACGCCAATGAATGCGGCGCTTTCGGAAGACCGGAGATTCCAAGGGATGCCTCGATGTTAACCGTCTGTGTTTACCTTCATGGGAGTAGGATTATGTACACGTCGTTTGAACATCTCATGTCAGAACTAACCGACTTGGCGAGCGGGAATGTGACCGATCCCCAGAAAGCTAGCGCCCATCGTGTACCAGGCCGCGATCCAGACCGACCGCACCAAGCAAGCTGGAAGGGGATCGAAGGCAGCTTCGGGATTCGTTCAGCATGGCAACAACAGAAAGCGACTCAGTTATCATGCTGGGAGATAGCCTCACGGGGGAGATGGCTTCATGAGACGGATACTAGCGGTCACACTAGCAGTTGGACTGTTGGCCAGTCCTGCGATCGCGGACGATCTGAGGTTCGCAAACGACTGGGCTCATCTCTACAGCAAGGGACCAAAATCCCAGAAGTTCGCCTCGGGGTATCTTGTCGGCTGGAACCATGCGCTCAAGAGTTTGGGAGTGCTCTGCTACGACATCGAGTACTCGAAGCCCTTCGCAGCGTTGATCTATAAGCGCATCCGATCAAGCCGCAGATACCAGAGAATGACACTCTCCGAAGTCCTAAGAGAAATTGGCGAGGAACATCACCTCTGCCAAACGAAGTCCGTTAAGCGAGAGTGGGGCGAAGGGATGACAACTGGCTCTGTGAGTACCTTTAGAAATCTCAGAGACCGCTGAGGAGATTGTGCAATGTCCTTCTTGATTCAGCTAATAGCGAACATGGCCCTGGTCATTAGCTTCGTACTGGTCTGGATGGCTACGACCGCGACTGCAGGCGCTCTCGTCGGATGGGCGGCGAGTAAGCTGACGGATTCAGTCAGCACCCTCAGAGGCCGCTCAGGGCTTCGCCAATAATTTGCTACCGCTAGCCATCTGATAGTCGGGACCCAGCTGCCCTGTGCGTTTGATGATGTCGTCCAAAAGTGGAACTAACTGCTCGGACCATATAACACCCGTTTTTGTCGCCTTAGTTACCAGCTCGCGGATCCGAATAGCAGATACTTCGCCAGCTTCGTCTAGCTTGGCGTAGATCTTTTGCAGATTCTCATAAATACTATCCTGTTGCTCCAGCAGTTCCAACCTCCGACTCTTCCGAAAGTGTTTGATTGAGCAAATTAGTTCGAAGAAAAATAATGCAAAAAGAAGTTCCGACATCCAGGCTCAGTTTTTTGCCCCCCATTTGTTCGGTGAGGTAGGAGATAAAAGCAATTGGCGCACCAATTAACAATGGGTCGAAAAAAATATTATCGAATAGATATCCCTCACGGTTGGAAGATTAGGTGGCGGTGAGTGGTGCCCAGAGGTCGGATTTTTTCCTATAGTATGTCAAGCGTAACCGTAAAGTTCTGCAGCACTCAGTATGTCGACAAGGAATCGATCATGCATGCCTGTGCGATAAGGTAGATTTAGATGATTTTCAACGAAACTAATTCGCCCCGCATAAGAGGAACGCTATGTTTTCGCACGAGTTCATTTGGCTTGGTGGCGTGGCTCCAAAAGTCGAACTCATCGTTAAAAACTAAATTTTAGTAGCGTTTCCCTTTATATCTTGAGTCCTAGCATGCGCTCTGCAGATCGTTTGCGACATATACTCCCTGTCGGGTAAAGCTCTCGGATTCGCCCCCTGCAGGTTAGGCCCTTTTCATTTCTCCAGTGCAACGCAAGTCATAAACTGCAAATCGAATAACTACTGAATCCATGAATGCCGCCGCGGCAATCTTTAGTACCACTCCGTGGCAACAGGACTAACATTCCTCTGGCGACCAAACGATATCTAGCGCTCCTCGACGCCAGGCAATTTGCCGTCACCGGAAAAAAGTATTGCTATTGGCCGCAGAGGGGCAATTTCGGCAAAGATTATCATGGCGACGACCATCATTGGTACGGCTAGGAAAGCTCCTATACCTCCCCAGATCGCACCCCAGAATGCGAGGCTGACCAATACCATGAAGGTACTCAAGTTGAGTGTCTTTCCTTGCATCATCGGCTGGATAACATTGGCGATAACTTGGTCTGCGGCGCCGTAGCCGACTAAGACTATCAGAAAGGGCGTCCAAGTATCGAATTGCAGCAGCGCCAAGAGAGATG
>DAOUZE010000515.1 GCA_030665765.1 Filomicrobium sp. | reverse complement strand
TGAAGTTTCTCAAGAGGATGATGAAACGTTATGGCCGGCCAGGTTCGATCGTGACTGACCGGCTTCGCTCCTACGGTGCGGCGATGAAAGTAATTGGAAACGTCGCCAATCAGGAGTGCGGTCGGTGGCTCAACAATCGGGCTGAGAATTAACACCAACCATTCCGACGACGAGAACGAGCGATGGCCAAGTTCAGGGACATGAAAACTCTCCAAAAGTTTGCCGCCGCCCACGCATCAATCCACAACCACTTCAACCTCGACCGCCACCTAAACCGCCGCGACATCTTCAAACAGAACCGTTCTGCCGCCTTAGCTGAGTGGCGTCAGCTGGCGGCCTGAACGCTTCAGACCAGTATCCTTTGCAGGCCCGCTCAGGTTTGTCTGACAATGCCCGCTGCAACGCAACCTCGATGACATCGGCAAAAGCACTGCCGGAGCCGACTGAACTCCAACTCTCGAAAGTCCGACATGACCGATACATCGCTTCCCGCTGCGGCGGGCCTTGGAACCTTTGAACGCTGGCTTTCCGTGTGGGTGGCGCTCGCCATCGGCGCGGGGCTCGCGCTCGGCAACCTCTTTCCCGGCCTCTTCGCTGCCCTGGCCGCGCTGGAGATTGCCTCGGTCAACCTGCCCGTGGCGGTGCTGATCTGGGCGATGGTCTATCCGATGATGGTCGGCGTGGATTTCGGCGCGCTGCGCCAGGTTGGCGACAAGCCGAAAGGACTGGTCGTGACGCTGGTGGTGAACTGGCTGATCAAACCCTTCACGATGGCAGCCCTCGGCGTGCTGTTCTTCAACCACGTCTTCGCAGGCTTGATCCCTCCCGATGACGCGCAAGCCTATCTGGCGGGCGTTATCCTGCTCGGCGCGGCACCCTGCACGGCGATGGTGTTCGTCTGGTCTAACCTCACGCGAGGCGACGCCACCTACACGCTGGTGCAGGTCAGCGTGAACGATGTCGTCATGGTCTTCGCCTTCGCGCCCATCGTGGCCTTCTTGCTGGGCGTGACGGATATCGTCGTGCCCTGGGACACGCTGCTGCTATCGGTGGGCCTTTATGTCATGCTGCCGCTGCTGGCGGGGTATCTGACCCGCCGGAGCCTTGTCGGAAAAGGTGGCGAGGGGGCGGTGGATACGTTCAAGGTCCGTGTCCAGCCGTTTTCGATCATCGGGTTGCTGGTGACGGTGGTGCTGCTTTTCGGGTTCCAGGGTGAGGTCATCCTCGACCGCCCGCTCGTCATCGCGCTCATCGCCGTTCCTTTGCTGATCCAGTCCTACGGCATCTTCTTCGTGGCCTATGGCGCGGCAAGGGCATGGGGCATCCCGTTCAACGTCGCCGCCCCCTGCGCCCTGATCGGTACGTCCAACTTCTTCGAGCTGGCCGTGGCCGTCGCCATCAGCCTGTTCGGACTGGGCTCGGGCGCGGCACTGGCAACCGTCGTCGGAGTCCTCGTGGAAATGCCGGTGATGCTCTCGCTTGTCGCCTTCGCCAACAGAACGAAGCACTGGTTTCCGGCTGAAGGGGGCGCGTCATGAGCATCGTCATCCATCACAACCCCGACTGCGGCACCTCGCGCAACGTGCTGGCGATCATTGAGGCTTCGGGCGAGACGCCGATGATCATCGAGTATCTCGAAACCGGCTGGACCCGTCCGCAGGCGTTGTCAGAGCAAAATTCTAAATACTTGGAGCGGCCATCGAACCGCTCAGATCGACCCGGAAAAATGCAGGAAAATCAATGGCCGCGAAATCCGGTTCTGACGTTTTGGCAAAGTAAACGAATTTGCTCTGACAATGCCGCCCCGACTTATCCAGCCAGAAAGCCTGCGCGTATCAACGCGTTGGATAGCTCTCTCCCTAACTCAAAGAGCAGGGATAACCTCATTCACAGCAGGGAGAGCAA
>DAOUZE010000446.1 GCA_030665765.1 Filomicrobium sp. | reverse complement strand
GGATTTTCGAAAATCACCAGATGCTGATGATCGGTCTTGACCTCGTGCAGCACCTTCGAGGCACGCAAGGCAACGCGCCAGTCGGCATGAAATGTCTCTTCAATCCAGCGGTCGCTCATGACGGACTGCACTCCTAAATGGCTCAATCAAAGTGAGCGGAAATGCCCAGGGGGAATTGATCCCCCCAGGCATACTATGAGCCATCACTTATGGTGGTGCCTTAGGCAGCTTGCTTTTGAGCGTTAACCACCTCGTGGCGAACTGGAGCATCGCGCGAAGCAGCAGACTGCCACTTCAACTCTTCCAGTTCCTCGCCGCGCATGTGCTCTTTGACAACCACATCATCGGCCTCGAAAGCCTCACGCAGAACCTCGATCGCCAGATGCGGCTTTGCTTCGCCGCACATAAAGACGTCAAGGGCTGCATAGTCGGCCTCGGGCCAGCTGTGTATCGAGATGTGGCTTTCAGAAAGCACCGCCACACCACTTACTCCGCCATTTGGCGTGAAGTGATGCAGGTGGATATGGAGAAGGGTTGCCCCCGCCACTTCCACACAGCGCTTCAAGGTTTCTTCGACCCATTTAAGGTCATTGAGCCGACGTGCGCCGAACAGATCTATTATTAGGTGTGTTCCAGCAAAGCGAACGCCGTCACGCTCAACAAAGAAGTCTTTTCTATCGTCACACACGTCGTCGCGTGTGTTCGCAAACAGATCTTCCTCTTGGGCGGTGCTTGAACGAGTCAAGTCCATCCCCAATTGGAAGAGGGCGTCGTCATAGGCCATCGGACCCTCCCCAACCAGCAGATAGATGTGACCCGTCCGCTCCTTACCTTTGGGGCTTTTCTTGAACCTTGAGGGCTCTCCTTGACCTTAGGGGCAGGTGGACGAACGGAGGCGGGTTGTATGATGCGATTGCCCCTTGCATGCAAGGAAAAACTGAATCGACGCCGCGAAAAATTTTTTCAGCGTTTCACCTTGATTTAACAATGGCTTCGCTCTCGACTATTATGCGGTTTTTTAGGCGCGCCAAAGCACCTAATGAAGACAGCGGCTTGGATTGTCACAATGCTTTACCGGAGGCAGCCCGCGCACCTTCGCGCTCGTGGATGCCGGAAGCTGCCCGTAAATGCTTGGGTTTACACACGTAAGACTATTGGCGGTGTGACTTTTGGTGCCCCTGGCCCGACTCGAACGGGCACGTCCTTGCGGACAACAGATTTTGAGTCTGTCGCGTCTACCAATTCCGCCACAGGGGCTTGGCGAGCCTTCGATGCCGCCAGCAGAGCGCTGCAATATAGCTATCGGCGCATCCCGGTCAACGCATGAGACATTTGGCCAGCTGTTGGTACACAGCGAATGATACGGAAGCGTGTGTGAGCAGAACCACACCTGCGGCACGGTTCTGGGGTCGGTTGATTGTGCCACGAATGGTGGATGTGATACATGCGATGCATTAATAAGTCGCTGCTCGACGTCGACGCGGTGAACCAGGGATCCACCTGTAATGCGCTTTTTTCTACAGATTGTTTGCCTCCTTATCTCAGCTGTCGCCTGCGGTACGGCTAGTGCCGGGCCGACGCTGCTGTTCGAGGCCGACACGGGCAAAGTTCTCTACTCGGAGAGTATCGACGACCAGTGGCATCCCGCTTCGCTAACCAAAGTGATGACCGCTTACATCGCGTTCCAAGACTTGCGCGACGGCAAGATCAAGTTGGACACTAAGATCCTTTGCACGCCCCTCGCGTATAAGGAGCCACCGAGTAAGGTTGGGCTTCCCGTCGGGGCCAAGCTTAAGATGGATACGGCCCTTAAGGCGCTGATCATCAAGTCGGCCAACGATGTCGCGGTGATGATCGCCGAAGCGCTCGGTCCGACCCATGATCGTTTCATCGCCAGGATGAATATGACCGCGAAACGCCTCGGAATGACACGCACCTACTTTGCCAACCCCAATGGGCTACCCGACAAGCGGCAGGTGACCACGGCCCGGGATCTGGCCAAATTGGCCCGCGCGGTCACCACCGAATTTCCTGAGTATGCTCACTACTGGTCGATGCCGGCCTTCCGCCTCGGCAAGCGGCGACTGGGAAGTCATAACGGCTTGCTGAAAACGTTCGAAGGTGCCAATGGGTTGAAGACCGGCTTCATCTGCGACTCAGGTTTCAATGTTGTCGCCAGCGCAACGCGGGATGGCCGCAAGCTGATGGCAGTCGTGCTCGGCGAACCTTCCAGTTCGGACCGCACGCTGCGCGCGGCGAGCCTGTTGGAGCATGGTTTCCGTCAATGGGGATGGAAGCAGCTGTTCAATACCGATACGATCGATAATCTGCCCGTCGACGGTAGCGCTCTTAACGCCCGCAGCATTCGCCATACTGTTACGTCATGGGCCTGCGGAAACCGGAAGTCCGCGCGGCGGCTGAGAGCGGCCAAGCTCAGAGTGAAGCTCAAGAACTCCAAGCGACTGGTTAACAAGCGGAAAAAGAGGGTCGCGCAGCCGAAAACATCGATCCGTCCCTCCTCGGGTAACTAATGTGAGCGCAGCGCGTGCCGCCCTATCCAAATCGGGGCACTGGCTGCCATCGTGATCCGACCACCGATATTCGTCAGACAATCAGATTAAGCGACCGGTCGCGGAACGGGCAGCCACGTGGCCGATCCGGGGGCGGGGCCAACTCGTGCTTGGCGCCATTGGCCGGTGGATCGGCCTTGGGTGCAGCTGAATCGGAATTCGGCGCCTCGGGCTGCGGTGTGCTTCCCG
>DAOUZE010000368.1 GCA_030665765.1 Filomicrobium sp. | reverse complement strand
GTGGCGGACCGATGAGCGCCGTGATGGCCTGGCCGGCCGTTGTCCAAGGTATCAACACCGATGCGCTGATGATCGCGTTGATCGCGCTCGCCATCATGATCTTCTGGCCCCACCGGTTCGGTCGCTATCTGCCTGCACCGTTGGCTGCATTGATCGCAGGTACACTGGCCGGTCAGTTCGTTTTCCACACCGCCCCCATTATCGGTTATGTGCCCACCGGACTTCCTGCGTTGCAGATACCGAGTGTTGATCTCGCCAGCCTCCCGGCAATTGTCGAGCCGGCGCTCATTCTCGCCCTTCTCGGATCCATTGACAGCCTGCTGACCTCCCTTGTCGCCGATTCAATCACAAGGAGCCGCCACAACTCCAATCGTGAACTGATCGGCCAGGGCATCGGCAACGTCGCTGCCGGATTGATTGGAGCGCTACCTGGAGCCGGTGCCACGATGCGCACCGTGGTCAACGTTCGCGCTGGTGGACGAACCCGCCTGTCCGGCGCACTTCATGCCCTCATATTGCTGGCGCTTGTTCTCGGCCTAGGCCCCATCGCCGAGCAGATCCCGCACGCCGCCTTAGCCGGTATCCTGATGAAAGTTGGCTGGGACATCATCGACTGGTCGTATTTGAAGAGGTTCCGCAGCGCCCCACGCGACAAGCTCACCGTCATGCTAGTTACGCTAACGCTGACGGTATTCGTCGACCTCGTCACGGCGGTTGCGGTCGGCTTGATCTTGGCCGGCTTTGTTACCGCGCGCTGGATGGAGACGGAAGAGTTGAAGGGCATCACCCAGTTGGCCCTTCCCGAAAGCGAGGATTCGCTCAGCGAGGCTGAACGCGCCGCTCTCAAGCGCAATAACGGCAAGATCGCCCTTTTGGCGCTACGCGGGCGCTTTTCTTATGCCTCCGCGCGCAAATTAGTGCAGCGAGTCGGGATCGGCATATCTGGCTTTCAGGTCGCCATTTTCGATTTCACCGAAGCTGCTCATATCGACACTGGCGCGGCACTGTCGATTGAAGCCATGCTTGAGTCGGTTCAAGAGGAGGTCAAAGGCGTCATCGTCAGCGGTCTATCCGGCTCTGCCGAAGAAACCCTTATCCGGCTTAGCGCGCTTCAGCATGTGCCTGAATCACACATCACCCAGACGCGGATGCAAGCGATCGAGTGCGCTACTGCACTTTTGAAAGATCTGGAAAATGCACCGCCATCGGGAGCCTAAACCTGGTCATCGATTCCCACTTGTGCCACCTGACCAGCTTCCCAGCCAATCAGCGCCAACTTGCGCGTCAACCCCCAATGATAGCCTCCGAGGCCTCCATCAGCACGCAACACACGGTGACAGGGAACCACGAACGACAGCGGGTTCTTACCAACCGCCGTACCGACGGCGCGTGCCGCACGCTCCGTGCAAACCTGGCGGGCAACATCGCGATAGCTGACCGCGTGCCCGACTGGGATCTTCAGCAGAGCCTGCCAAACCCGGACCTCGAAATCGGTACCGATCATGATGAGGCGCACCGGCTCCGCCGAAGACCACCGCGCCGGATCGAAAATTACGTCGATGAACGGCAGCGTTTTCTCGGGTGATTTCGTCAGACTGGCGCCAGGCCAACGGCTGCCGAGATCGGCCAATGCGTCGTGTGGCGTCTGCCCTTTGTCTTCATCGACAAACGCAAGCCCTGCGATCCCCCGCTCGCTGGCGACCGCCACCGCCTCACCAAAAGGTGTTGCGTGCACGCCCCAGGCCAACTGCAGGCCAGCCCCGCGGCGCTTGAAGTCGCCAGGCGTCATAGCTTCATGATTAACAAATAGATCGTGCAGTCTGCCGGCCCCGGACAATCCAACAGTATGTGCGGCCTCCAGAACGCTGGCGCTGTCCTGCAGTAAACGCCGGGCCCGGTCGAGCGCAATCGCAGCGCTGAAGTCCTTCGGCGAAAGCCCGCACCAACGCTTGAACAATCGCTGACAGTGCGACGGGGAAAGCCCCAGATGATCGGCAAGTGTTTCAAGGCGTGCCGGCGGCTCATCATCACGTTTCAAAAACGCGATAGCTCGCCGGATCGTCGCGTAGTCCTGCGTGCGCAACTCGCCGACCGTACCGATCTGTTCTGCGATTTCCATGATTTCGGCCATCGGGAGCTCTCATTCGAACGCATCAGCCACGGATCTAACGCGGTTGCGAGGGCGAAGGCGACCCGATTCTTGCTCCAGCCGAAATGCTACGCCTGTTGTGTGCGTGCGCTCATCAGCGCCGAACGAAGAGCTTCAACAAACTCGCGGCGTTCGTCGTCGCTCAAAAACCGTCCAAACACCAGTTCGCGGCCGTGTGATGTCAGCCACATAATGGTCCGTCCATCGGCTTCCTCCGTCAGCCCCACACGCACCCAATAAGGATTGAAATCGTACGATTTCGCAAGGCCTCTGGGATCCACACGCGTCAGCTTTAACAGCCGCGGCGACAGCTCGACCCTCTCGTACTCACGCCCTGAACGGTAATTCAGCCGAAAAGCAACGTAGATCAGCAGCACATCGAGCCCGAAGAACCCGAGAATGGGCCAAGCACCGAGCAACAAGAAATACATGCCAACGACGAAGCTGACGAGCGCGATCGAAGACATCAAAACCAGGAAACCGAACGGGCTGAGCGAGCGATGCGGTGTCAGAATTGCGTTGAACGTTTCCGCTGGTTGCGCTTCTTGTTGTTGTTCTTCCATCCAACTCACCTGTCGTGCAACGGCATCGCCGTCCTTTAACCAAGCCCGAAACCGGTTCCACCCAGCCCCATGAAAGCCAACAAAGCCATCAAAGCCAAGTCAACTTCAAAAAAAGAAAACAAGTCCACAAAACCGTCCGCTGCCCCGGCGGCGGCAAGTCCGCCATCGCCTAAAAAACCGGCAACAGTGAAGAACCAGCCAAAACGCTCCAAGCTGACACAGAGCCCCGTCGCCGCCAAAGCCTCTCGTGCGAAGCCAAAACCAAAAGCCCCCAAAAAACGTCGTCGCCCCTCGGTATCTCCCGAAACCGTCGAAGCCGTTTTTTCCCGGTTTTCCGAGATCGAACCGGAACCGAAGGGCGAATTGGAGCATACCGACGCGTACACACTTCTAGTCGCCGTCGTTTTATCCGCTCAAGCCACCGACGCCGGTGTAAACAGAGCCACCCGCGCCCGCTTTGACGCCGCCGACACGCCTGAAAAAATGGTGGCGGTCGGTGAAGACCGTGTGCGCGAAATGATCAAGACCATCGGGCTCTTCCGCAACAAGGCCAAGAACGTCATCGCCTTGTCACGCAAGCTCATCGACGAGCACGCAGGCACCGTTCCGCAAGACCTCGCAGCCCTTGAAGGCCTCCCGGGAGTCGGCCGCAAAACCGCTAACGTCGTGCTCAATGTCTGGTTTGGCGAGCCGACGATGGCCGTTGACACACACGTATTTCGTATCGCCCATCGGCTCGGCTTTTCAAAAGGCAAGACGCCGGAGGAGGTAGAAGCCGATCTTCTTGCCATTGTCCCACGGCAATACGGCGTCCCCGCCCACCATTGGCTGATCCTGCATGGGCGCTATCTGTGCAAGGCACGCAAGCCGGAGTGTTGGCGTTGTCCGAT
>DAOUZE010000191.1 GCA_030665765.1 Filomicrobium sp. | reverse complement strand
CGGAAAAAGAAGCGCGAATACAAGAGGTGCAAAATGGCGTGTTCGACACCGCCGATGTACTGGTCGACGGGTAGCCAGTATGCAGCAGCCTCTCCATCGACGGGCGTTTGGGCGTGGGGGGCTGTGAAGCGGACGAAGTACCACGACGAGTCGACAAAGGTGTCCATGGTGTCGGTTTCGCGCCGGGCAGGCTTGCCGCATTTTGGGCAATCGACCTTGCTCCACGTCGGATGGCGCTCAAGCGGATTGCCCGGCTCATCAAAGGTGGCGTCCTCGGGCAGCTCGACGGGCAGTTGTTCGTCGGGGACGTGGACAACGCCACAATCCGTGCAGTGGATAATGGGAATCGGACAGCCCCAATAGCGTTGACGCGAAATTCCCCAGTCGCGCAGCCGGTAGTTGATTTTGCGTGTGGCAACGGGTTTGCCGAGGAGTTTTTCTTGTTCCAGACGCTTGACCGTTGCTTCAAAGGCGGCATCGGTTTCGAGGCCGTCAAGGAAGCCCGAATTGATCATCGTGCCGACACCCTCGACCGCGGTGTTACCGATTTCGAACGATTCCGCGTCTTCACCTGGTGGCAGGATGACGGCGGTGACAGGTAGGTCGTAGGCGCGGGCGAAATCGAGATCGCGCTGGTCACCGGATGGGCAGCCGAAAATGGCGCCAGTGCCGTAGTCCATCAACACGAAGTTGGCGACCCAGACCGGCAGCAACCAATCTGGATCCAACGGGTGGTGCACTCGAATGCCGGTGTCGAAGCCCTTCTTTTCGGCGCTTTCGAGATCGGCGACCGAGGTGCCAAGCCGCCGGCATTCTTCGCAGAACTCCGCTAGGTCGGGTTTCTGTTCAGCGGCAGCCTTGGCGATTGGGTGATCGGGGGCGATTGCGAGAAATGATGCACCAAACAGAGTATCGGGGCGGGTCGTGAACACCTCGACCTCTTCGATACCTTGCGGCGCCGTAGCCTTATCCAGGGCCCAGCGTACCGTGGCACCATCGGAGCGGCCGATCCAGTTGGCCTGCATCAGGCGAACCTTTTCGGGCCACTCCTTGAGTGTATCCAACGCCTCGAGCAATTCTTCGGCGTAGTGGGTGATGCGGAAGAACCATTGGGTCAGCTCGCATTGCTCGACAAGCGCGCCAGAGCGCCAGCCGCACCCGTCGATGACCTGCTCGTTAGCAAGCACAGTGTTGTCGACGGGGTCCCAGTTAACCTTGGACGACTTGCGGTAGACTAAGTCCTTGCCGAGCAGGTCGAGGAACAGCTTCTGCTGGTGCTTGTAATAGTCGACATCGCAGGTGGCGAATTCGCGCGACCAGTCGATTGCGAAGCCCATGGATTTGAGCTGTTCGCGCATGGCCGCAATGTTGTCGCGGGTCCATTGGCCGGGATGAATCTTGCGTTCCATGGCAGCGTTTTCGGCCGGCATGCCGAATGCGTCCCAGCCCATGGGATGCAGGACGTTGAAACCCCTGGCGCGCTTGTAGCGGGCCAGCACGTCGCCCATCGTGTAGTTGCGCGAATGGCCAACGTGGATGCGCCCGGATGGGTACGGGAACATCTCGAGGATGTAGCTTTTCGGAGCCGAAGGATCGGTTTTGGCGGTGAATAGGTCGGCTTTTTGCCAGACTTTCTGCCAGTGCTTTTCGCGATCGGGTGCGTTGTAGCGTTCTATTGCCATGTGGTTCGGCCGTTCCCGTTGTCGTGTTCGCTCAACACCCGGCAAGCCGGTGTTGGATCGGGAGATGACCTGAAAGCCGGCAGGGGGTCAAGCCAGGCACAGTCAAGTCCTGGCGGTATCGTCCTATGACTGAAACCAAGGTGCGGAGCCGATGGTTCAAGCCGTTGATGCGTTTGTCATAGGCTTCCCGAGTTCCCCTACGGAATACCCGACGATGTCGTGCATGGTGTTCATCCCCGTGTCGCTGACTATAAACATGACGGACAACCTAGGGAGAGCCGGTCGATGCCGATTTGTGCGTGAAAGGTTCTCAAGCGAGCGATCATGGAGGGTATGAATTGAGCGAGGATGCGGCCGGCCGGCTGATTGAGACAGGGCAGCGCATCGCGGCTGCCGCGAAGGGCGTTGGGCGAGATCCCGATGAGGTGACATTGATCGCGGTTTCCAAAACGTTCGGAGCGGATGATATCCGGCCGGTCCTGGAGGCCGGACATCGGCATTTCGGAGAGAACCGGGTGCAGGAGGCCCAGGGAAAATGGCCAGAGCTGAAGGTTGAGTGTCCGGAGCTGACGTTGCATCTGATCGGACCGTTACAGTCTAATAAGGCGCGTGAGGCAGTGGCGCTGTTTGACGCGATTCACACGATCGACCGGCCAAAGATCGCCCGGGCGCTAGCTAAGGAGATGGACAAGCAGGGCCGCCGGCCGCAGCTTTTCATTCAGGTGAACACGGGCGAGGAGGCGCAAAAAGCGGGGGTTTTGGCCGCGGATGCGGTTGAACTGCTGGCGTTGTGCCGGGATCAGCTGGGTTTGCAGATCGCCGGATTGATGTGCATTCCACCCGTAGAAGAGGAGCCAGCGATACATTTTGCCTTTCTCGATAAGCTTGCCGGGGAGCTGGGCCTTGATGGCCGCAGCATGGGCATGTCAGGCGATTTCGAGACCGCGGTGGAGATGGGCGCAACGCATGTGCGGGTCGGTTCTGCGATTTTTGGGGCGCGGGGCTGAGTTTTGCCCGGAAGAGTCGGGTGCGTGGGCGACTGAGAGAACTGTTTCCCCAGTGCGGCTGTTCGTATGCTGTTGGCAAAGTGTTAACGTTTGAAAAGTGATTCGCGTTTGTGCGGGCGTCCGAGACGATGATTGGAAGCAAGCATGGCAACAAGCGCGACCCTGGCGGAAGCGAATGCCGCTGCAAGCGACGCTGCACGCGAGGCGCGAGCCGAGGTTTTACAGCGGACGCGGGCCAAGGACAAAAAAGAAGAGGGCGAGAAGCCGGTATCGCGGCGCACGACACGGGCGTCCACCTCCACAAAGGAATGGTACAAATTCGTCGTCGACGTTTGGCTGACGGATCTCAACTCCACAGAATTCGGCGTCTACAAGCGTTCGCGCAACCGGGCGAAGTCGCGGCAGTTCTCCTCCGACATGGATATCTATGCGGAGGTCATCGAGGACGGCCAGCGAACAGGGCTGATTGGTTTCCGTAAGGCTCCCTGGAAGGAAAACACCGGCATGAACCGCCGGTTGATCTTCAAGCTCTTCACAAAAAGCCTGGGTTGGCGGGCGACAATGGATCTGATGATCGGGCGCAGCCTGCAGTTGACGATGGGTGCGCGCGGGCTTCCGGTAACGGCCTACTCCATCAACACTGATGATGACGATTTCATCATCTATATCGAGCGGTCGGCCTTCAAATGGCCGCTGATGCCGGAGCACTTTTCGTTCTTTCTGATGCGTGACGGCAAGCCGGAATATTTCCGGCTGCAGAGGGCGTTCATCAACATCGGCGGCGACTACACGCTGTATGATCAGCAGAACAACAAGATCGGCTACATCGACGGGAAGATCTATTCGATCGCCGGTAAGTGGAAGTGCGGGATCAAGGCGGAACACGCCGACAAGAAACTGCTGACGACGCTGAAATTATTCTCAGGCATGATCATCTTCAATCGCGGTGCGCGGTGGCATCTGTGGCGGTTGTGGAAAGAGGTCTTGGCTGGAAAGCTGCAGCCGAAGCTGGAGCAGCAGGAGTCTGATCTTTACAAGAACCCGCGCCGGGTGCGTTAGAGCGGTTCGGAACCGAATGACCTTTCATTAAATGCCTGGATTGCTTGCAATCCGGGCATTTTTTATGGGCATGATGCCTAAATGGTAGACGTACCGAACAGCATTTCAAATTTTTGTGCCTCAAATTATATCAGCAGAATCAGATGTTTGACCCTCGTATAAAGAGGTGGCACATTTCTTGATCAATTGCCCTCGGCCCGAGCAAGTCGATTGATTGTTCGGCAAATGTCCAAATAACAATCATCAATAGTGGGGAATGTAATGGAGCAGCTGCAGAATGGCGCCGACGTCTTCTTTTTGTTGATGGGGGCGATACTGGTTTTCGCCATGCACGGCGGGTTTGCATTCCTGGAAGTCGGGACGGTCAGGCACAAGAACCAGGTCAACGCGCTGGTCAAGATTATGGTCGACTTCGCGATCTCTACAGTGACCTATTTCTTTATCGGTTATTGGGTTGCCTATGGGGTGACTTTCCTGGTGAGCGCCGCAGCCCTAACCGGGGCAGGCGGTGGCGACACGTTCGGTCCGCAAGGCATTTCGCTGGTTAAATTCTTCTTCTTGTGCACGTTCGCTGCGGCGATTCCCGCGATCGTATCGGGTGGCATTGCCGAGCGTGCGCGCTTCTGGCCGCAGTGCCTGGCGACTGCACTCATCGTCGGCGTGGCCTATCCGCTGATCGAAGGGACGGTTTGGAACGGAAACTTCGGCCTACAGGCGGGGTTGTTCAACGGCGTTTTCGGGGCGGATTTCCATGACTTCGCCGGTTCGATCGTAGTGCATGCGTTCGGGGGATGGGTGGCGCTGGGCGCGGTGCTCAAGCTTGGCGCGCGTGCCGGGCGTTATGACAAAGGCGGCATACAGGGTATTCCGCCATCGTCGATCCCCTGGCTGGCGATGGGATCGTGGATGCTGTGCATCGGCTGGTTTGGCTTTAACGTGATGAGCGCGCAGAGCCTGTCGGGGGTTTCCGGCCTGGTGGCGATGAATTCGTTGCTGGCCATGGCCGGTGGCATTCTGGCTTCACTGGTTGTCGGGAAAAACGATCCAGGCTTCGTGCACAACGGTGCGTTGGCTGGTTTGGTGGCGGTTTGTGCCGGCTCCGACGTGATGCATCCAGTGGGTTCGTTAGTGACCGGCGCGGTGGCCGGGGTGATCTTTGTGCAGCTCTTCCAGCTGGCACAGAACGTCTGGAAAATCGACGACGTGCTCGGCGTCTGGCCGCTGCATGGCCTGTGCGGTCTCTGGGGCGGTATTGCCTGCGGGATCTTTGGTACGGAAGCGTTGGGCGGCCTGGGCGGTGTTTCGCTTGGTAGCCAGATTGTCGGTTCAGTTCTGGGCTCGGCATTCGGCCTCGGTGCGGGACTTGCGATTTACACCATCGTGGACATGGCGCTGGGCTTCCGCATGAGTGATGAGGCGCAAAGGCGCGGTGCGGATCTCGAGTTTCACAAGATTTCGGCTAATCCGGAAGAGGATGTGCGCATGGGCCGGGTTTGATTGCGTTCAGGACGCGATCCATCGCGCGATGAGACGTTTAGGGGTGGGCGAGGTTGCCCCCCCGTTTTTATGTTCCATACGAGCCGCAAATCTCGCACCTGTTGCCTAGATCGCCTTATATCCCAGGGAAAGCCTGAGCGTGGGCCTGAACCTGGGGCTCATGGCCGACCTGGATCAACCGGAGGTACTCTTGGTAACGCGACCTAACGGCCTCGGCCGCCTCGCAGCGGGCGATGTCCCTTATCCCTTCAGCCGCACGCGCGAATTGCTGGCACCCTATTCGCCGGGGCTGGAGCCGGTGATTGATCTGACGCTAGGTGAACCGCGCGAGACGATGCCGGCGTTTGTTGCCGACAAGATCAAAGAGGCGGAAGCGCTCTTCAAAAAGTATCCGCCGATCAATGGCTATCCGGAGTTGCGCAACGCGATCGCGTCCTGGCTGCAGCGCCGATATGATGTGGCGGTAGATCCCGAGACCGAGATCCTGCCCAGTAACGGTTCGCGTGAGGGATTGTTTTTTGCCGCCCTGCAGGCCGTTGGGCGCAAGGTTGCGGCGGGAGATGAGCGTCCTGCAATCTTGATGTGTAATCCTTACTACGCCGCATATATCGGTGCGGCGCTCGCGACCAATGCCGAGCCGGTCTATCTCAATGCCACTGCCGCTTCGAGATACCTGCCGGACCTCGACAAATTGGCCGAGGAGCCGGAGCTGCTTGGGCGGGCGGCGGCACTCTATCTGTGTTCGCCGTCCAATCCACAAGGGACGGCGGCGTCGGCCGATTATACGGCGAGAGCGCTGGAACTGGCGCGTAAGTACGACTTCATGCTGTTCTTCGATGAGTGCTACTCGGAGATCTATAACGATGCGCCGCCGGTCGGCGGACTTGAAGTGGCGGCACGGACCAATCGGGGTTTCGAGAATCTCGTTGTATTCAACTCGCTGTCGAAGCGATCGAACGTTCCTGGGCTCCGATCAGGCTTCACCGCTGGAGATAGTGCGTTTCTCAAGCGCTTGACGGGTATACGCAACCTGATCGGGCCACAAATGCCGGGACCAACGCAAATGGCGTCTGCGGCGATCTGGGCGGAAGAGCGTCATGTGAGCTCTAACCGATTGTCGTATCAGCGGAAATTTGACGTTTGCGATGCTGTTCTGGAGGGCCGCTATGGTTACCAGAGACCCGATGGCGGATTCTTCTTGTGGTTGGATGTGGCCCATTTCGGTGGCGGCGTCGACACTACGGTAACCCTATGGAAACGCGCAGGTGTCAAAGTGCTGCCTGGCGCATTCTTGGCTCAACCGGATCGTTTCGGCGAAAACCCGGGTGAGGACTTCATCCGAGCAGCGCTGGTGGCGGAGACAGACGCCATCAAGGTGGCGCTGGAGCGGATCACGTCCGTTCTCAGCCAATAAGTGCATCGCGTGTATGATACCTGAGTATCAACAACCAGAAACTTATCGACTATTGCCGCGCGCAGTAGAGGACAGTTTGCGTCATCTTCTCAGCCGAGGCCTGGGATTTGCGCTGCTTGATTTGGTCGCGGTGTCGTGGTTGTCGCTGGTGACCTGGTCGGTGACCGACCCGAGCTTAACTCATGTCACGCGGGAACCGCGACACCGCGACCAATC
>DAOUZE010000061.1 GCA_030665765.1 Filomicrobium sp. | reverse complement strand
ATCCTCAAGGAGCATCAACACACGCGGTCCGCCGCCGGATTGTTCGATGTTTCGCACATGGGCCAGATCGTCATCACCGCCAACAGCGGGGATATCGATGACGCCGCTCTGGCGTTGGAGGCGCTGCTTCCAACCGACCTCAAAGCACTGCGCGAAGGCCGTCAGCGCTACACTTTCTTCACGAACGAGGCAGGCGGACTCCTCGACGACCTGATGGTCGCCAAGCTTGACGGCCGGTTTGTTCTTGTCGTCAACGCCGCGACCAAGACCGCCGACGAGGAGCACCTGAAGGCAAATCTTCCCGATACCCTTCGCATTGAACGCCTAGATCGTGCGCTTGTTGCGTTGCAGGGGCCAAAGGCCGCTGAAGTACTTAGCGCGCTCGCTCCTGAATGCACACAGATGAGTTTTATGGACGTCCGTCAACTTGAGATATGCGGCGCCTTATGCACGGTTTCGCGCTCTGGCTATACTGGCGAGGATGGGTTTGAAATCAGCCTCCCCAAAGATGCCGCCGAGACCATCGCCCAGGCGCTTCTCGACCGCGATGACGTTGAACCTATCGGCCTTGGCGCCCGTGACAGTCTGCGTCTTGAAGCCGGCCTTTGCCTTTACGGTAACGACATCGACGTCAACACAACACCGGTCGAGGCAGGCTTGAGTTGGGCCATTCCGAAAAGCCGTCGCGATGGCGGTGAACGCGCCGCGGGATTTCCAGGTGATGAGGTTATCTTACGGCAGCTGCGTGAAGGCAGCGGCCAACGGCGTGTCGGCTTGCTGCCCGAAGGCCGTGCACCGGTCCGGGCTGGCGCTCAGCTCTTTCAAGATGAAACCGGAGGCACACCAGTTGGACACATCACCTCGGGAGGCTTTGGTCCATCACTTGGCCGCCCGATTGCCATAGGTTATGTCCAGAGTGCTCTCGCCAGCCCAGAAGCACGTTTTTACGCGGACGTACGCGGCAAGCGGTTGCCACTCGACGTCTCGAAGCTTCCCTTTAACACACCCGGTTACAAACGCACGTGAGTGCCGAATTGCGCGGAGATTGATGTGCTGAAATTCACCAAAGACCATGAATGGCTGAAGATCGAAGGCGATGCCGCGACCATAGGGATAACCGCTCACGCTACCGAGCAGCTTGGCGATCTGGTCTTCGTTGAACTGCCCGAAGTCGGCGCCGAATTTGCCAAGGGCGACAACGCGGCGGTGGTTGAATCCGTAAAGGCGGCTTCCGATGTCTATGCTCCGGTCGCCGGCGAGATCATCGAAGTCAACCAAGCCGTCGTCGATGACCCATCGATCGTCAATTCCGACCCGACCGGATCTGGCTGGTTTTTCAAACTCAAGTTGAAAGCCGCCGCCGATGCCGACGAATTTCTCGACGAAGACGCCTACAAGCAACTCATCGCTTAGGCCGCACGCGGCAAGTGTCCCATAGGATAGGCGGGCATGATCGAACCAGAAAGCTACAAGCCCTACGACTTTGCCAATCGACGCCACATTGGTCCATCGCCGGAAGAAATCGCCGAAATGCTCAAGGTCGTTGGCTATGACAGCCTGCAAGACCTGATCAACGCGACGGTGCCGGAGGGAATCAGGCAACAAACGCCACTGGTGCTCGATCGTCCGGTCACGGAACTCGGTTCGCTCGACCGCATGCGTGAAGTTGCCCGTAAGAACCGGGCCCTGACGTCATTGATTGGTCAGGGCTACCACGGGACCATTCTGCCGGCCGCCATTCAGCGCAACATCCTTGAGAACCCCGCTTGGTACACGGCCTACACGCCCTACCAGCCGGAAATCAGCCAGGGCCGGCTCGAAGCGCTTTTGAATTTTCAGACCCTCGTGACGGACCTGACGGGGCTCGATATCTCCAACGCTTCGCTGCTCGATGAGGCAACCGCCGCGGCCGAAGCGATGGCCATGGCGCACCGCCTCTCCAAGAACAACAAGGACACGTTTTTCGTTGATGAGGAATGCCTCCCGCAGACAATCGCGGTGCTCAAAACACGTGCGGAACCGCTCGGCTGGCACATAGCCGTTGGCGATCCGCAAAGCGATCTCAACGAACACGATGTCTTCGGGGCAATTGTCCAGTACCCCGGAGTCTGTGGCGCCTTCCGCGATTATTCCGATTTGATCGCGCGCTTGCACAGTGCTGGTGCACTTGCCGTCATGGCCGCCGACCCAATGGCGCTGACGCTTCTCAAACCGCCCGGAGAAATGGGCGCCGACATCGCCGTTGGCTCCATGCAGCGCTTTGGCATGCCTGTCGGATACGGCGGACCGCACGCCGGCTACATCGCCGTCAAGGATGCCTATAAGCGCGCACTACCGGGGCGGCTTGTCGGTGTATCCGTCGACACCCGTGACAACCGTGCCTACCGCCTTGCGCTGCAAACACGCGAGCAGCATATCCGCCGCGAGAAGGCAATCTCCAACATCTGCACCGCGCAGGTCTTGCCGGCCGTGATCGCCGGTATGTACGCGGTATTCCACGGTCCACGCGGTCTGCGCGCCATCGCAGAGCGCATTCACCGCAATACCGCGCGTCTTGCCGAAGGGTTGGCGTCGTTGGGATTTGAGATTGCCCCCGACGCTTTTTTTGACACCATCACCGTGAACGTAGGGCCCTATCAGGGGCTCATCATGAAGAATGCCGTCGACAATGGCGTGAACCTGCGGAAGGTCGGCCAAGATCGCATCGGTATTACTATCGACGAGAGGACGTTGCCGGCGACGCTGGCAGCCGTCTGGCGTGCCTTTGGTGGATACGACCTAAAGTTCCGCGACGCCATGCCAACATACAGGCTGCCCGCCGATCTGGTGCGGACCTCAGCTTATCTGCAGCACCCCGTCTTCCATATGAACCGCGCGGAAAGCGAGATGACGCGATATATGAGGCGGCTCGCGGACCGCGATCTCGCGCTCGACCGGGCGATGATCCCCCTCGGTTCGTGCACGATGAAACTCAACGCTACCGCTGAAATGTTGCCGATCACCTGGCCGGAGTTTGCCGAGATTCATCCCTTCGCACCCGCCGATCAGGTGCAGGGCTACGCCGAACTGATCAACGATTTGTCTGACAAGCTATGCCGAATCACCGGTTACGACGCTATCTCAATGCAACCCAACTCGGGTGCGCAAGGAGAGTATGCCGGCCTCCTCACGATCCGCGCCTATCACAAGGCGCGCGGCGAAGCGCACCGGAGTATTTGCCTGATCCCATCATCGGCGCACGGAACCAACCCAGCCTCGGCTTCGATGTGCGGTATGGACGTCGTCGTCATCGGTACAGATGCGCACGGCAACATCGATCTCGACGATTTGCGCGCCAAGGCGGAAGCGAATGCCAGCGAACTGGCGGCCGTCATGATCACCTATCCATCAACGCATGGCGTGTTCGAGGAAACGGTTCGTGAAGTTTGTGCAATCACCCACGCCAATGGCGGCCAGGTCTATCTCGACGGCGCCAACTTGAACGCACTTGTTGGGCTCGCCCGTCCAGGAGACATTGGCGCTGACGTCAGTCACCTCAATCTGCACAAGACCTTCTGCATTCCACACGGCGGCGGCGGTCCTGGCATGGGCCCGATCGGCGTCAAAGCGCACCTGCAGCCGTTCCTGCCCGGCCACCCGGAAACCGGCGGTAGCGCGATGACGGTGTCGGCGGCGCCATATGGATCGCCTGCGATCCTGCCGATCTCCTGGAGTTATTGCTTGATGATGGGCGGCGAAGGTCTGACCCAGGCCTCGCGCATCGCCATCCTCAACGCCAACTACATCGCCAAACGCCTGTCGATCGCCTACGAAATCCTCTACACCGGTGCCAACGGCTGCGTTGCGCACGAATGCATCGTCGATACCCGCCCCTTCAAGGAATCCGCCGGCGTTACCGTCGACGATATTGCCAAGCGCATGATCGATTGCGGTTTCCATGCACCGACGATGAGCTGGCCCGTCGCCGGTACGCTGATGGTGGAGCCAACAGAGTCCGAGCCCAAGGCCGAACTCGACCGTTTTTGCGATGCAATGTTGGGTATCGCGGGGGAGATCCAAGCCATTGTTGATGGCACCGCTGATCCCGACAACAACGCGCTGAAAAACGCGCCGCACACGGTTGAGGATTTGGTCGGCGAGTGGGGCAGGCCATACTCCCGTGAGAATGCCTGCTTTCCCGCCGGTGCCTTCCGCGTCGATAAATACTGGCCTCCGATCAACCGCGTCGACAATGTCTATGGCGACAGGCATCTCGTGTGCTCATGCCCGCCGATGGAGACTTACGAAAAAGCGGACGCCTAGGCGTCCCTTGTCAAGGCTGCAGGGTGTGGCAGTGGTTCGATCACATGGCTTTTGCAAGCGGTGCCAGGTCGGTCTTCTTCTTGGGCTGGTACTTTGTGAAATCGACCTCCAGGTCGTCACCCCAGGTGTCAAGCTGGAAGCCAGCGCGTCCTGATCCGATAGTGTAGAACCGGTACCGCAGCGGATTCTTCTTGTAGTAGTCCTGATGATAAGCCTCGGCCGGATAGAAGCTCTTGTAGGCGACGATCTCGATGTTGACGGGCTTGTCGTAAGGGCCTGATTTCGAAACTTCTTCCCGCGATTTGAGAGCAACCTGCCGTTGTTCTTCATTGTGGTAGAAAATCGCCGGCCGGTATTGTCTGCCGCGATCGGAAAACTGGCCGTCGGTATCCGTCGGATCGGCAGTGCGCCATAGCACCTGCAGCAATCCTTCGTACGTGATCTGCGTGGGGTCGTAGTAGACCTGGACGGCCTCCGTGTGCTTCGTCAAGCCGTAAGCCACCTGCTCGTAGGAAGGGTTCTCCGTGTCGCCTCCCGAGAAGCCGGAAATGGCTTCACGAACGCCGGGCGCGTCCTGGAAAGCAGCTTCAACGCACCAAAAGCATCCACCAGCGAAGGTCGCCACCGATAGGCCGCTCAGATCCTGTCGTTCGGCCATGTTCGTCTTATGAATACTTGTTGGAGGGGCAACGACCGAGACCGAGAAATAAGCCGCCATTGCTCCAGTCAAGGTGAGCAACGTGATCACCAGCGCGCGTTTCATACCTGCCTCACTTCTGTCCTGTCCTATTGCGGCGAGTCTAATCTGATTGGGGACGAACACGCCAAGAACGATCTGGTAACAGGGGATCACAGAGCCGTAACTTCATGACGTCAAGCGGGGCGATTGCCGGCCACGGCGTTGCTTTCCGGTTGTCATTGACAAGCAAGCCTGCCAGTTTTGAGACTTCGATGATAGGCTCTCGCGTCTTGAGACGTTTCAGACGATTCCTGTTCAGTATGTGTTTTTCGAGGTGTTTTATTTTGAAGTGGGTAATGGCGGCCCTTGCCGCGACTGTACCAGTGTTTTTATCTTCGTGGGGCGCAGCAGCACAGCAAGCCGATGGTCCTCACATTGCGTTCAAGGAGCGCAACGCGAAAAATTGGGCTGATCAGGATAAGGCCATCAATGCCAAGCTCGCGGCCTTGGAGCAGAGATTCGGCAAGAAGCCCAACATTGTTTACATTCTGACCGACGACATCGGCTGGGGCGAATTGGGCTGGCAGGGCGGCGGCAAGCATCGCGGTGCACCGACACCTGCACTCGATAAAATGGCGATGGAAGGCCAGCGTTTCTGGTCGGCTTACGCGGAACCGTCCTGCACACCAACACGCATCGCCATCATGACCGGTCGCCACCCTGTGCGAACCGGCCTCTTGTCAGTCCTTTGGCCGGGCCAGGACGATGGGCTTTCTCCCGAGGAAGTGACCATCGCCGAAATTCTCTCCGAGGCTGGCTACGACACCGCCATGTGGGGCAAGTGGCATCTGGGAGAACTGCCAAAACACGCCCCTGAAAACCAGGGTTTCGATTACGCGTACTATGGCCTGTTCAACGGCGCGCCCGATTGGTGGCAGGCGAGTTTTGAGAACAACACCGGGACGTATCCGTTCGCCGACTTCCCAGGTAATGAAGAGTATCTTAAGCGAACCGGTATCGACTTGTCGGTTGCCGGATACGTCGGTGAAAAAGACAAGGGCCGCAAACCCATCGAGGGCGTCGCTGGAGTTCTCTCTCCAGAGCGCCAGGAAGCCTTCGAAAACGAATCCATCCAGCAAATGACGACCTGGATCAAGGAGCGAGCTTCAGGCGACAAACCATTCTTCATTTACTGGCCGTCTTATGCGGTGCAGGTCTCGGCGTCCAAGGAGTTCCTCAACGCTCCCGGCGTCGATAGGTCGAACCGTCAAGCCTCCTTCATGGCCATGCACAACAAGCACGTTCAGCAGCTCTTGGACACGCTTAAGGAAACCGGCATCGCCGAGAATACGCTGGTTGTCTGGTATAGCGACAACGGACCCATGTACGCATTCTATCCAACCGCCGGATACACCCTTCTAAGAGGCGGGAAGGGCGATGTCTTGGAAGGCGGCGTGCGGGTGCCGGCAATGGCATGGTGGCCGGGAACAATCAAACCGGGCCAAGACCCCAACGACGTCCTGCACGTCACTGATCTATTCACCACGGCGGCCAGGTTGGCCGGCGCAACCGACAAGATCCCCGACGACCGTATCACCGACGGTATCGATCAAACCTCACTGTTGTTGAACGGCGAAGGTAAATCGCGCAGGAACTTCATCGCCCATTACAGCGGCGGCGTTCTGGGCGCGCTTCGTTATGATGATTTCAAGGTCCATATCAAGGCAGCCCATGGCGGTCTTCCGGGCATGGATTTTTACAACATCAAGCGCGATCCCGGCGAGAAATACGGTGCGCTCTACGCCGGTCTCTTTGCCGTCACGCCAATCCAGATGACGATGCGTCAGCACATGGGCCGCATCAAAGAGTTTCCCCACCGCAAGCCGGAAGTCGCGGAAGAAGCGCAACTAACACCGCACGATTAAGCAGTTCGACCGAGTAGTCGCGGCTCACCTCAGCCGCGCTCACCCAACAATGGCTTGGCCAGCTTCACTATGATCTGGGCGAGCGAAAGCAGAACGAACATCGCCAGCATCGCGCCCACGATGCGAAACTCGGAAAGTATCGTGGGCCCGGTGAATTGCGGCATGACTTGCCAGATGATGTAGCACGCCCAAATGAGCGCGGCGGTGAACGCCAGTCCAAGGATATGGACCGGCATTTTAGGCATCGGGTTTTCGTGTGCCATCCAGGTTCATCTCACCTTCTTCACAGCGGTTTTGTTGTTGCTGGATCGGTTCTGAAGATCAACAGATCGCCGCGCTGTTCGATCCAGCCTTCGATTTCGACGGGCTGAGCGACGTAGTCGTAAAGCTGATCGTCCGGAATTGGCCCACCATCTTGATCCGCCATCAGCAGGAAGTCTTGACCAGCTACCTTGTCCGTCGAGACGAACACCGGCGGCACGCCTCCAAGTAGACAGAAGTTGGCGCAGGCTTTATGCGCGAGGCCGGTACCCGGCCGCATGGCTCCGGCAAGGCATTTCCCGTCGCAGATTTTGCCCGACAATCGCCACCGGCCTAAATCCACGGCAGCCGGTTTGGTCTGCGCACTCCCATCGGCCCACTTCGCAGCTTCGATCTTGCCGACCTGGAGCGCATCAAGTTCTCCGCGCTTCAGCAAAATCCCACTGACATCGACAGCTTTGCCGTCAAATTCGGTAACCATGGCGTCAGGAGCGCCGCGTTTTCCTTGACCGTTGAGTATCAGCGTCCGGCCGTTTGGAAATCGTTCACTCGGCCGAACGTGAATGATCGGGTAGGGCTTGGCTTCGAGAATGCCTGTGAGTTCCTGCTGTCCCGCGGCCCACAGAAACCTGCCCGATCCAGCGCTTTTTTGACCGGCGGCCGTCATATACCCGGCCGTCGCGAACAAAACGACAAGACCGATGCCAACAAGCGGCAGGAACCACTTCAATGAGCCGGGCGCGGCATTGATATAGCCGACGAAGAACGCATCATCGTCTCGTTGTGTCATGCCACTTCTCCCCGTCTCGCAAGCGGGCTCGAAACCGGTTCCACAAACGTGCCAGGCGGGTTGCCAGCCGGATCGAGATAGAGCCGATCGCTGTCAAGTTTAAGCTGATAGGTTGAGACTTTTTCGGTGAATGGCGCCGGCGCGCAGCCGTCCTCCGGTCGGTATTGGAAGCCGTGCCAGGGGCAAGTCACACAGCCATCGACGATGCGCCCTTCACCAAGTGGACCGTTCTGGTGCGCACAAGCATTGGTCAACGCTGAAAGCTTGTCGCCATAGCGAAATACGGCGATTTTTTCACCGTTGTCCAGCATCACGATTTTGGCGCGGCCGTCGGCGATGGCTGCGGGATCGCCAATCTCAAGCCAATTCACAACCTCGCCGCTTTGAACCGCTTCGGACTGTTGCGACTCTTCGTGAGCGTCGCGCCAAGCAGCCGCCACCTGCAGAAACGTGACGAGCGCGACACTCATCAATGTCACGACAACGAAGGCGCCATTGTCTCCACTCTGCAGATAGCCGAGCGCGACGTGTGCGACGACCGCCGCATAAGCGGCGTAGATCGTCATGTGAAGCGCCTTCCACGTCGGCGGAGAAAGGAACTTCAGCCAGAAGTCGTGACTGGTCGCCGCAAGAATGATCAGCACCAGCAGCGCGAAGATACCGAATGCTTCAAACGGAAAACCGAGCAGTTGACCATAGCTCGTGTTCGACACCAGCAGCCCCACATAAGGTCTGGTCGGAGAATAATTGAAGTACCAGTCGATGACGAACGCAGCATGCGTGAAGGCCACCGCGGCCGTGATCACACCAAGGTGGCGTCGGTTATACAGCAACGGCAAGAAGCGCCGGTCGAAGCGGGCCAATGGTCCGATACACAACACCACTGTCATCAATAGGAAGGCGCAGGTCCCGAATGCACGCATGCGCTGTATTGGATAATCTGTATTTTGCGCTTCGGGCGCCCACATTGGCGCGACTTTCAAGAACAGCAGAATATAGACCGTGACCATCGCCAGCATGAGGACATCGTAAAAGACCTTGGCCCGGTTCCACTGCACCGGCTCGTAGAGCACGCTCATGGCGTCGACGTCTCCTTAGGCGGCTCAATGCGGACCGCGGGGCGCTTGTCAAAACGCGACTGCTGAAGCACGAAAGCCGCGATCAGGAGACCAGGAAGCAAAAGCGCCAGCACGCTCCAGATACGCCGGTGCGCCCGTCTGTGTGGCGTCTTCATGCACCCTCCTGTCTCTCTTGCAAGCCACTCATCGAACCGCTAGCGGCCTCCTTCAAGCTCGATCCATCGGGCGACAACCACCGGCCACAATACGATTACTCCAGGGATCAACAACGGGCGGAATGCATAGGAGCCCCGTGCATCTTCGTCGATACGGTCAATCCCGATGAAAAGAAACAGCGCGGCAACCAGTGCGCCGATGCCGCCATAAATAGTCACCAGCCAAATAAGCAACTGAGCGGTTTGCATGCCCTCACCTCGTAGCTTCCAACGGCGACTGGCGCCTCTGTGTCATCAGGATCTCGGACCGACACCCGCGTATTCAACGCCGGCCAGAGATGCCATCTCGGGCTTGAACGTCACGAGGTCGGAAACTTCAAACTGGTTGAGGTGGCTGCGGCCACAAGCGCGCGCCATCACCTTCATCAGATCGACCGAAGCTTCGAAGAAGTTGGTCAGGCGCTGCGCCGATTTCTCCACCACCAGGCGAGATACCAGATGCGGCTTCTGAGTAGCGATTCCGACCGGACAGCTGTTTGTGTGACAAGCCCGCATGGCAATACAACCGATTGCCTGCATCGCTGAATTCGAGACGGCGATGGCATCGGCGCCAAGCGCCATGGCCTTGATGAAGTCGGACGGTTTACGCAGGCCGCCGGTAATGATCAGCGTAACGTCCTTGCGCCCAAGCTTGTCCAGATGCCGCCGTGCCCGCGCCAGCGCCGGGATGGTCGGCACCGAAATGTTGTCGCGGAACAGGATGGGCGCGGCGCCGGTGCCACCCCCGCGACCGTCGAGAATGAAGTAGTCGACACCGACATCCAACGCCGCATCGATGTCCTTTTCAACATGCTGCGCGGACAGTTTGTAGCCGATCGGGATGCCGCCGGTGCGTGAGCGAGCCTCATCCGCGAAAGCGCGAATCTCGCTCGTCGAAGTCCAGTCTGGAAAGCGAGATGGCGAAATCGCATCGTCGCCGGGCTTCAGTGCGCGGACTTCGGCGATCCGGTCGGTAACTTTCTTCCCGGGCAGGTGTCCACCAGTTCCCGTCTTCGCTCCCTGTCCGCCTTTGAAATGAAACGCCTGGACCGCTTGCAGCTTCTCCCAATCAAAGCCGAAGCGCCCGGAGGCAAGCTCATAGAAATAGCGGCTATTGGCGTGCTGTTCCTCGGGCAGCATACCGCCTTCGCCCGAGCAGATCCCCGTGCCGGCGAGTTCCGCCCCCCGCGCCATGGCCAGCTTGGCGGGTTCGGAAAGCGCACCGAAGCTCATATCCGATACAAGGATCGGGATTTCCAGACGCAGCGGTTTCTGCGCATTTGGTCCGATGACGGTTTCGCTACCGATCGGCTCTTCGTCGAGCAACGGCGGCCGGTGAAGCTGTGCCGTGAGGATTTGAATGTCGTCCCAGTCTGGCAGTTGGTTGCGCGGCACACCCATCGACTCGACGACGCCGTGATGGCCTGTTTTCGAAAGCCCATCGCGCGCATACTTGTGAATGAGCTTCGTGTGCGGCTCTTCGTCGGTGCCGTGCATGTCGGCGTAGAGCCCGAGGTATTCATCGCGCTTGTAATGCTGCGGGTGGACTTCGGCCCACTGTCCGATTTCGTTGGCGTCGACGCAAACCTGACCGTCCTCGACCCAAGCTGAAAACTTCTGCAACACCTCTTCGTTTGAATACTCCGATACGCCGGTCTCCAGCCGGTAGTCCCAGTTGTGCAGCGGGCACATGAGATTGTCGCCATCGATATATCCGTCCGCCAACAGCGCACCGCGGTGCAGGCATCGCCCATAGAGCACCGAAACCCGGTCATCGAAACGGGTGACGACCAGATCGACTTCGCCAACCAGTGCATAGGTTGGTTGTCGGTCGGCAAGTTCGTTGAAGGCCATCAGTGGCGTCGTGCTCATCTCAATTCTGGCCCTTCCACCCAATGTTCCCGTCATCAAGGACGGGCTCAATAAATAAGTATCAGTATCGTTCGGCGGTTTTGCCGCCGGCGCGGTTATCGACTGTAAGTCGTCCGTGGCATCGAAAAACGCCAGAGCAAGGATCCGTAAACGCATCCGCCGCTCAAGCCGTAATCCCATGACGCAACGCGCGGGACAAGACCTTCGAGATCACGCTCACTATAGACCTGGATGCGGGCCGCGTTGCTACCTTGGTTAGCTCGTGGAAAGAAAAAACCGCTGATGTCCGCCCATCCGGCGGGATCCGCAAGGGTCGAGTCTATTACTCCGCGACAAGATAATTAGGCAGCCAATCAAACGATGTTCCATTTCGTCTCGGGGCAACACAAAAGAGGAACACGACGACTTCAACTCACCGCGAGCAGGCTCGAAGGCCCTCGATCCTGCGGGCTTCACGACCTAAGCTCACATTTTTGCATGCCGCGCATACAACCAAATACCGTTTGCAGCATCCAAGACATCGAACAAGGGGTTCCAAATGTCGTCGTCGACACCACTGGAATGGATCAAAGTCGCCAACGTTACCGATCTACCGTCGGGCCGCGTGATGACCGTGACGGCAAGGACGACATCGATTTGCCTGTCCCATTTCGAAGGTCAGTGGTCGGCGATGGATAACCGTTGCCCGCACCAGGGCGGCCCGCTTGGCGAAGGCTCGATTGAGACCGGCGTCGACGGAAAATGTTGGATTCGCTGCCCTTGGCATGGCTGGGATTTCGATCCGTTGACCGGGAAGCCGCCTGGCGGGCATGAGGATGCCGGGCAAAAGATCTTCCCTCTCGAGATCCGTGGCGAGGAAGTCCTCGTAGGGCTTGAGCGCAGCCCCCCAAACCCCCGGACCGTATCCGATCGCATGGCCGAAACCATGGTGAACTGGGGCATCAAGCATGTGTTTGGCATGGTTGGTCATTCGAACCTCGGGCTCGCCGAAGCGATCCGTCGTCGCGTCGCCGATGGTCAGATGAGTTACATCGGCATCCGCCACGAAGGCGCAGCCTCATTCGCCTGCTCGGGCTACGCCAAACTGTCCGGCCATCCTGCAGCCTGCCTGACTATCGCCGGTCCGGGCGCAACCAACCTGCTGACGGGTTTGTGGGACGCCAAGGTCGATCGTGCCCCGGTACTGGCTCTAACCGGCCAGGTGCAGACCCAGGTCTTCGGCCCAGGAGCATTTCAGGATATTGATCTGGCCTCGGCATTTGCCGCCGTCAGCCGCTTTTCCCAGACCACACTGCCAAGTTCCAACCACGCTGAACTTGTGTCGCTGGCCTGCAAGACGGCCTTGGTCGAACGCGACGTGTCCCACCTGATCTTCCCCGACGACGTGCAAACCCTGCCGGCCGGTGACGCGCCGGCAGGCAGTCCCTCCGGTCGGATAGCTTCACCGGTGGTGCTTCCCAATCCGCAGGAGGTCGAGGCGTCACTTGAGATGATCGACGAAGCACGTCGGCCAATTATCGTTATGGGCTACGGTGCAATCGATGCCAGAGCCGAAGTGATCGCTTTGGCCGAGGCACTCAATGCGCCGGTGCTGACAACCTTTAAAGCAAAGGGCCTTATTCCGGATTCACACCCCAATGCTGGTGGCGTGCTCGGCCGTTCAGGGACACCAATCGCCAGCTGGTTTATGAACGAGGCCGATCTCATCATTGCGCTCGGCTCTTCGTTCGCAAACCATACTGGTATCGAACCTTCAAAACCGATCATTCAGGTCGACTTCGAAAGGATGCAACTGGGCAAGTTCCATCCCGTTACGCTTCCCATCTGGGGCGAGATCGCCGCGACGGTATCGGCTTGGCGGGAGCAAATTCCTGAGCGGGCAAACGCCGTTGACCAAGGACCCGAACTCGCCGAACGCTGGCGTATCTGGCGCGACGAGAAAACCAGCCGATTGGCCGCCGATCAGTCCAACGGCCTCTCTTCCGCCTTCGTATTCGACGTATTGGGCAGGAAGATACCTCATGACGCCGTCATCGCCGTTGACGTCGGCAACAACACCTATTCGTTCGGTCGCTATTTCGAACCTACTGGGCAGCGCATTTTGATGTCCGGATATCTCGGTTCGATTGGCTTTGCCTTCCCCGCCGCGCTCGGCGCCTGGGCCGCAACGCAGGACCTGCCCGAATACGCCGGTCGCAAGGTCATATCGATCTCAGGCGATGGCGGTTTTGGACAGTATGCCATGGAGTTCAATACGGCCGTGAAATACGGCATCGATGTCACCCACATCCTGCTCAACAATTCGCAGCTCGGAAAGATTTCCAAGGAGCAGCGCGCCGGGGAATGGCCGGTCTGGCAAACCGATCTGCACAACCCGAGTTTCGGGGTATTTGCCCGACTTTGCGGCGGCTTTGGTGCGCGCGTCACGAAACCCGAGCAGCTTGACGACGCAATTGTTGAGGCGTTGGCCTTCAAGGGTCCGGCCTTGGTGGAGATCATCACAAACCCCGAGCTGATATGACGGCAATGGCGAAGCCGCCGCGGCAGGGTACTCACGAAGTTGTCAGTCCTGCTGTTCTGGTTCTGCTCTAAGCCACGCGTTACTGTCCGCTGAGAATTTGTATTTACGCAATTGCGGAATGTCTCAATCACTTCCAAAGCGTCTGAAAGGACGGTTCATGTATTTCAACAAGAACCCATTTGTAGGTCTAACAGCTTTAGTGGCGATAACCGCTCTGCAAATTGGCGGTGCGTTAGCGGCAACCCCGGCGAAGATGGTCGAGGTTAAAGGCGAGATCATCGATACGTGGTGTTATCTGTCCGGCGTGATGGGCGGCCCCGACGCGGTGGTTGGCACCGCCCACCACACCTGCGCGCTTTGGTGCGCGGCTGGCGGCATTCCCGTTGGTGTTCGCACCGAAGATGGAACGGTCTATATGGTCCTGAAGATTAAGGGCGAGGAGCCGCTGGCCCAGACCGACACGATCATGGAAATTCAGAGCAATACGATCCTCGCCAAAGGCGCCCATTATGTCCGCGATGGCGTCAACTACCTTGTCGTCGAAAAGGTCGTCTCGAATGAGGGCATAACCAACAAGAACCACGAAGACTACGGCCCGGTCCCGGGCTTTGCTGTCCCCGAGAAAGAGTGAGGCGGATCGATCATGGCAACTAACAATGCAATCTGCTGTCTTGCCGCCGCGTGTTTTCTTATCGCTGGCGTAACCTTTGCTGGTGCTGAAGACTTTTCAGAAGGCAGTAACGCTAAGGAGCTTGGTCTTTCCGGCGAAACCAAAGCGACGTTTTCGGGCAAAGTCGTCGATCTTCTATGCGAGCTATCCGGCGACTGCCCGGCCAATTGCGGCGACGGCAAACGCAACATGGGCATCGTGCGCGCGGCCGACAACAAGCTCATCGTGATCGCCAAAAACAGCCAATTCGAATTCAACGGGCCGGTCGATGACCTGCTTCCTTACTGCAATCAAATCGTCGACGTAGATGGCCTGCTGTTGGCCGAAGATCCAGGTTTCACGGCCAAGGTGTTCATGGCCCAGTTCATTCGCCTTAGCGGCCAAAAGGAATGGAAAAAAGCGGACCTCTGGACCAAGGCCTGGCAACAGCGCAATCCCGGTGCTGAGGGCGAAGGCCCATGGTATCGCCGCGATCCGCGCGTAAAAAAACAAATCGAAAAGAGCGGATACTTTGGGCTTGGACATGAGGCTGACGAGCAATGGCGCGAAGAGAACGAGTAAGCGGTAAATTGCACCGCGTCCTC
>DAOUZE010000165.1 GCA_030665765.1 Filomicrobium sp. | reverse complement strand
GTTTACTCGCCTACCTATAGGAGTGGCCCCCGCCTCTATAACTGTTATGGAACGAACCTACGAAACACAAGGGCGCGAACAAAAGCGCGATGCGGCAACAGTCCCCGTTGTATTGTCGGCGCATGTTTGCCGATCGATTTTTCTCCACGAAATTCGTGTGAACTATAAACTACTCGCCGGAGAACCCTTTCCTGGCCCCTTAAAACCGTTCCATCATTTTAGTTGATGTCCAAGGATACTGAGACTGCTCGGAAGCTGTATTCAGATGAAGATATCTTGAAGCTCCTGCGTGAGACCGAGCTGCACCGGGCATCGGGTAGTGACGTTTCGATGGCTTGCCGGAAGGCAGGTGTGAGCGACGCGACGTATTACAATTGGCGCAACAAGATTGGTGGCATGGGGCGCTCGCAGCTTTCGGAGATGAAGTCGCTCGAGAGGGAAAATCGGCGGCTGCAGGAGATCGTGGCAGATCTTGAGCTGGACAAGCTGATCCTCAAGGAGAGCTTAGATTTTTTAAAACTAAAAGAGTGACGTCGCGTGATCTCTGTCAGGTGGTTGTGTGCGTTCGCCAAAAGCTCGGTGCTCACTTGCCCCCATCGAGTGGTCCGGTTTGCATGTTAGTTCATGCTTGGCCGAAAGGTGCTGCGGTGGTGCTGCAGTTTGTTCTGGGCCGCATAAGCAAATTGGAAATAAGATAAGGATATGCCGGATAGTCGCAAGCACCTCTCGTACCGCTCATAATACCCAGCTCATGCCAAAGGTGTGTGAATTTGCAGATAAGAGAACAGGACTTTGAGGCGTTGGTTCAGCGCGTTTTTGAAGCACTTCCTGAAATGTACCGAGAGGCATGCCGCGACTTGGCGATCCGCATTGAACCCCAAGCTTCTGCGGAAATCTTATCGGCGCTCGAGATTGCTGACCCCTTCGAGCTCCTGGGGCTTTATCATGGCATCAATCTCACGCAAAAAAGCACCTTCTATCTGCCCAGCCTTCCAGACGAAGTGATAATCTATCGCAATCCTATCGTCGCTTATGCAAAGAAAAGCGGTACAGCACTCTCTGATACCGTCCACCATGTCCTTGTCCACGAGATTGGACATCACTTCGGCTTCTCGGATGCTGACATGGAGCGCATTGAGCGCGGTTAAGTCCGCTCGTCGAGAAAAGGTATTCATATGAGTGTGAGTGTGGAAGAGGGGCTGGCACTCCTCAAGCGACGTCTTGTCGAAATCAATGACGTGAGATCGGCCGGCGCGGTCCTAGGTTGGGATCAGGCGACCCACATGCCAATCGGGGGAGCCGCTTCGCGGGCCAGGCAGCGTGCCACACTCAGCCGGCTCGCCCATCAAAAAGCAACAGACGCCGAATTAGGTTGTTTGCTTGATACGCTTCACTCTCAAAGACAAGGTGTTTTGGAGCCGGATTCATCGTTGGTGCGCGTTGCACGACGAGACTTTGAAAAGGCCAGCAAGGTGCCTGCGGGTTTTGTGGAACGCGCGAGCGCCCACCAGTCTCAATCCTATGCAGCCTGGACTCGGGCCCGTGAGGAAAACGATTTCGCGGCAATGGTCCCGTATCTTACCAAGTCGGTTGAGCTAAGTCGGGAATATGCAGAATTCTTTGCCCCCTTCGAGCATGTCTGCGACCCGCTGATCAATGAGGCGGATGAAGGCATGACCGTTGCCGAAATTCGCCGGATATTCTCCGAGCTACGTCCGGCCCTCATTGATATGACGCGGGAGATAGATGACCAGGCTCGGCTCGATAACTCGTGCTTGAAGGGCATGTTCAATGAAGACCAGCAGATAGCTTTCGGTTTATTGGTGGTGGAGAAGATCGGATACGACCTTTCCCGCGGTCGCCTGGATAAGACTGTTCACCCTTTCTCTACCCGCTTTTCTTCAGGTGATGTTCGCATAACGACCCGCGTTCGCACGGACGAAATCAGTGAGTCCTTTTTTTCGACGTTGCACGAGGCGGGCCACGCCCTCTATGAGCAAGGCGTCTCGGAAGAGCTCGACGGAACCTCATTGGGCCGCGGGGCATCCGCTGGACTCCACGAGAGCCAGGCGCGACTCTGGGAAAACATCGTTGGCCGCAGCTATCCCTTCTGGGAATACTGGTATCCAGTCCTCCAGAATAGATTTCCGGGCAGCTATGCTGATGTCTCGCTTGATGGCTTCTATGCGGCGATCAACCGGGTTGAGCGATCCCTAATACGAACTGATGCCGACGAGGTTACGTACAACCTTCACATAATGATGCGGTTTGATCTCGAACTAGAGATGCTCGAGGGACGTCTCAACGTGAAAGATCTTCCAGAAGCCTGGCGGGCGAGGATGTGCGAAGACCTCGGCATCGAGCCGGAGACTAACCGCGAGGGTTGTCTCCAGGACGTTCACTGGTATGCCGGCCACATCGGTGGTGCCTTTCAGGGCTATACCATCGGCAACGTTCTCGGCGCGCAATTCTATGAGACAGCGCTGCAGGCACATCCCGACATCCCGCAGCAACTGCAACGCGGCGACTACTCGCAGCTGCTGGATTGGTTACGCACTGAAGTTCATCAGCATGGACGGCGGTATCAACCGAATGAATTGATCGTCCGCGCCACAGGCAAACCACTGCATGTGGCTCCGTACCTGAAGTATCTATGCGAGAAGTTCGACGCGCTTTACAGCCTGCCGGTCAGCAAGGACCGTAGCGATCAGCTAGTTACAGTCCAATCCAATGGCGCATTGCCAACTACTGGTGGTGGCTGATCTCGGCTGGTTGATTGAGGCGGTGAAACGGCATTGTCACATTAAGCGAAATTGGCCCAATGTGGCCGATCGACCGGCAGGATAAATCTTTGAAATCCCGCCCGTTAAAATCAGCTGCTGTTGGGAAATTCCAGTCAATCAGACTTAATGTGACAATGCCGTGACGCGTGCGTATTCCCACCAAGGCTCGCGAGCCGATCAAACAGGTCGGATAGATATCAGCGACTTCCGATCTCCTTGCACTAATCTCACCTGCGTCCTGCAGCCGGTCCATAGATTTGATCAAGGAAGCGGACTTGAGGGAGGCCACCATTCACAATCCGCTTTGGGCCAAGAGGAGACGTCGCCCGAGCGTCTAGCTATCCTAAATCATCTTGTTAATCGAGCCTTGGGAAACCGTCAGACGTTTACGCGACGGTCTAGTTTTTCAGGCCGGCGAGTTCCAGCCCATGTAGCAGGGTACTAAGTTCGCGAGGATCTTTGAACGGGAAAGCAAACTCTAAACGGTCAAGATCAAAGTCGGGTTCGAGCACGAGCAGCTCACTCACCTCCCAGGAGGCACCATCCACATCGCCTGCCAGCGCCAGAGATGCGACAAGCCACATTCGCGCGCGCATGTAAGCGGGGTTTATATCCAACACACGTCGAAATGTGGATGTGGCCTTGTTGTATTGCTTTTGGACAAATTGGATTTCACCAAGGACCTCAAGATAAGAAGCTGAATGTGTGGCATTCAGGCGGATTGCCTCGTTCATGTTAGCAAGCGCCTCGCGCGGACGGCCAGCGTAGTTCAATATCCATGCACTAAGCGCGTAGGCGTCAGCGTAGTTAGGATTGTCTTCGATAGCACGCCTTGCTGCTTCGATGGCCTTGACATGCTCACGCCGAAACAGCTCTACCTGTCCCATTACAAAATGCACCTGTGGAATCGAAAAATCGATTTCAGATGCCTTCACCGCAAATTCCTTCGCCTTTTGAAGCGATTGCATTGGGTCTGAAGCCCAACCATCGATCGCATCGCGGGAGTGGGCCATGGCCAGTCCTGCGTAAGCGCGTGCAAATTTCGGGTCCAACTCAAGCGCTCGGCGTAAGTGCTCCTTTGCCGCTTGATTGGTTTCGCGCGTGCGATGCCCCTGCTCGTCGATACCTTGTAGGTATTCGTCATAAGCAGCAATGCTGTTTGTAGGGCGAATGGCAAGCAGATCTGTTTCGTCCGTCGTGAGCCTGACTTTCAACGCCGCAAGGACCTCCTTTGTCAGGGCATTTTGGATCTCGAAGATGTCCTTGACGGAACCTTCATAACGCTTGCCCCAGATCACGCGCTCCAGCTGGCCCTCGATGAGTTGGACATTGACACGCAGGAAATCGCCCCGGCGTTGCACGCTGCCATCAACAAGAAAATCTGCCCCGAGTTGATTCGAGATTAGTCGAGGGCGAGCGGAGGCGTCCTTGAAATAGTCGACCGATCGGCGAGCGATGGTCGTTAGACCCGAAACTTTGACCAGGTCAGTGATGAGGTCGTCGGCGATACCCCGTGCGAAATAGTCTTGTTCGGGCGAGGCTCCAAAGTTCTTGAAAGTCAGAACGGCGACTGCTGGCCCCGTTCTTGCCCTTATTGCCGGCGCCGTCGAAGGTGTAAGACCTGAGACTAGTTTAAAAGCCGCGAACAGAAACATCGCCAAGATGGCTGCGGCCGTCACCCATTTGGCAATGCTCGCATTTCCCATCATTCCGACGGGCGACGGCACTTGTTCGTTTGGGGAACCTGCCAGTTCGGCAACCCCGATCGGCTCGGCACCTACCGTGAGCCGGTAGCCAACCTTGGGGATCGTTTCTATCAACCGGGCACGACGAGCGTTTTCGCCGAAGGCTCGTCTCAGTTTTGCAATCGCATTGGTTACAGCATCTTCGGTGACGATTGCCTCGGGCCAAACCTGCTCTTCGAGTTCCTCCCGGCTTACGACCTGGCCTGCATTCTCAACGAGGCATACAAGAACCTGCATGGCTCTGGACTCGATGCGAACGCTCTTTCCGCCTTGAGCCACGCTCAGTGTCGATGGCTCAACGCTGTATTCGGCCAATCTAAACCCGGCCGTGTCATGTAACGAACTGCTCACGCACCTTGGACCACAAACGGAATAACATGACATTTCAGAAGGTTATGAATTCAGCGGAAAAACAACGGAATTCCTTCAGGACCTTTGCAGAGATTATCACCAAAGTCAGGTCGGGCCAAGCGAGCGTTACGTGAAGTGAACGTCAGCGTACCGTTAATTAGCGCCTGCCTTTGGTCAAACCCGTCATAGGGAGTCCCGACGATGAAACTTGCAACGACACTCGGACTTTTCTCCGCAATCGCCCTTCTTGCAACAACGGCTGCAGCGGAAGGGCCACCTCGCTTCTATAAAGACACCTATCCCGGGCATGCGCTTAGCGCCATGTTGAAGGCCGACGAAACGTTGATGGGGCCTGATGCCAAGCTCGTGGCAAAGACGCGAGAGCTCATTGCGTTGGGCGTCGCCGCTCAGATCCCGTGCGCCTATTGTGTCTATGTGCACCAAAAAAAGGCGCGGTCATTCGGGGCTGATGAATCCGAGATCCGAGAGGCTGTTGCCACCGCCGCGCACGTTCGGCACTGGAGCACGGTTCTCAACGGAATGGCCTACGACATGAGCGCATTTAAGTCTGAGGTCGATGCTCTCTTGGCATCGAACTAACTGGAGGCGGCTCCTATGACGACGATCCCCCAATGCGGACTATTCGATGTTAGCCGTGCAGAGATGCTTAGTTCAGCAATTCAAGCTGTCAGAGAGCCTCGGACAATCTATCGGCGGAAGACGATTTGGCTGGTTACCGCTCTGGTCGTGGTATTCGCAGCATTTGAAATCGCGCTCTATCTCCTTGGGGCATGCAAAGGTTATGGCGGTCTTGCAGCTTTTGAATGGTCGATCGCGGCGCAGTATCTGGACTTGTGGTCAATCGATCCTCGGACATGCAAATGATTTCAGGTCTGCCTCGACATCAGTACCTCCCACGTTGTAGCCGCGGTAACGCGCCTGCTTAGTTGATGCCGTATGCTATCAACGTCCGATGAGCAGTTCTTCCAATCGTCGCCATCGCTTCCTGGCCGCTGTGATCCAGCAAGCGGTCTGGCTGTACTTTCGTTTTCCTCTGAGCCTGCGCGATGTCGAGGTGTAAAGCCCCCTTGTTCTGGGCCACTTAGTTTGTGGTTCTCTGGATTGTTTCTGGTGCCGGTGCGCGCATGCTCAATCGGGCTTGGCTCGGGGCGCGCAAGCAGACTGGCATGAGCCAAGTCCGCGTGCACGACTTGAAGCACACATTCGGCCAACGCTTGCGTGCGACCGGTGTTGGCTTTGAGGATCGCCAGGACTTTTTGGGTCACCGTTCTGGCCGGGCCACAACGCACTATTCTGCAGCCGAGTTAGGCCGTCTCACCGAAGCCGCAGAAAGGGTTTGTGACGACAATGGTCGCAAGCCCGAACTCGTCGTTTCGCGGGGCACGGTGGGCTAAGTCCCGCAAAACTCCCGAACGGGTCAGCCGCGCCTTCGGGCAAAAGTCGGTTAAGTACTTGAATGAATTGGTAGCGGAGGAGGGACTTGAACCCCCGACACGCGGATTATGATTCCGCTGCTCTAACCAGCTGAGCTACTCCGCCGAAGCCCGGTGGGCAGGTGCCAGTTAACCGGGGGAACGCAGTCTATAAGAAGCGCCGGGCAACGCTGTCAAGCACAGATCACACCACGCCTGACCCAACTCAGAATGGACTGGGCGGGCGGCGCCGAGGACGGGCGCAAGCGATGGAGCCGCGCCTTGACAACCAACAGGCCTCGGCGCTCTGGCAAATTAACTCGCTATAGGCAATTCGTTATCGCGCAGTGTCGAGTCGATCCAACCGCCACCCAATATCCGCGCTTCGTTGCCACCGTCTGAATAGAACACACAGGCCTGTCCGGTCGCGATGCCGTTGGCTGCGTCGTCCAGCACCACGTTTACACGACCATCGGCCCTGGCCTGAAGAACAGCAGGTTTTGGCAGCTGCGTGGAGCGGACCCGTGCATGGATCTCAAGCCCATTTCGGGTCACGGCTTCGAGCTGCTCATCCCCCAACCAATTAACCTCACGCAATGTGATCACGCGCGTCGCAAGGACTTCGCGTGGCCCGACGACAACCTCGTTTTTGTCGGCATTGAGTCTGACCACATAAAGTGGCTCGCCGCAGGAAATCCCAAGCCCCCGCCGCTGGCCAACCGTAAAATGAACGATACCCTCGTGTTGGCCGAGGACGCGCCCATCGACATGAACAATTGGTCCCGGCGTGAGTGCTTCGGGTTTTAGCCTTTCGATGACATCCGCATAGCTGCCCGACGGCACGAAACAGATGTCCTGACTGTCTGGCTTTTCCGCGACCGGTAGCCCTAGCTTCCGTGCCTCATCACGAACCTTGGATTTTGGCAGGTCGCCGAGCGGGAACCAGAGCTTTTCAAGCTGCGCCTTCGTTGTCGAAAAAAGAAAGTAGCTTTGGTCGCGGTCTGCGTCTTCAGCCCGAGCAAGCTCGGGACCGTATTCACCCTCTCTGCGGCGGATATAGTGGCCCGTTGCCAGTATGTCCGCGCCAAGCTCCTGAGCAGTGTTGAGCAGGTCCTTAAACTTGATCTGTATATTGCAGTTGATGCAGGGGATCGGAGTTTCGCCGGCTAAATAGCTGTCGGCGAAACGATCAATCACAGCGCTCTTAAAGCGCTCTTCATAGTCGAGCACGTAGTGCGGTATCTGCAACTGTTCGGCAACCCGGCGCGCATCATAGATGTCCTGGCCAGCACA
>DAOUZE010000308.1 GCA_030665765.1 Filomicrobium sp. | reverse complement strand
GATCGCATCGAAGGGATACTGGCTGTGCTGCGACAACCCCTCCGCTCCACTTGCGGCGTGACGCAGCCGAAAGCCCGCACCCTCAAGATAGTCGACGACCAATTGAGCCAGCCGTTCATCGTCTTCGATGAGGAGAAGGTGTTGCACCACAATAGGCTCCAATCCGGACAGTGGGCTGAGGCTGAACGATAAAGGGGGCCGGGAAGTAATCTCCCCGGCCCGCCCTTCTACAAGCTACGGCCTGCGAACATAAGGCTCAATCATGCCACGGGCGGTGTTTGCCCGGTCCGTGTCCGCGCCAGCCGCGTCCACCGCGCCAGCCGCGCCATTCCTTGGCGCGTTCCGCAAGGGCCTTACGCTGTTCGGGATTAAGCACCTCCGCTGCATCCGCCAACGCCGTGGTCAGCCGCTTGCTGATAGTTTCGAATTTGGCGAACTGCTCAGTGCGGATCTCTTCCAGCCGCGCCCGATCGACAGTCCCAGCGGAGAGGATCTTGATCCCTTCCTTGCGGACTTCCTTAATGGATCTACGGATGGGGAAGACATCGCCTGCGGCGCCGCGGGCGAGTTCGACAAGTTTGTCGGTCTGCTCGGAGGTGGCATCGACCTCGATAGAGAAATGTTTAGCCATGCGTTCGGCACGTTTCTGTGCATCTTCAATGGTCTTGGGTCTACGGTCAAAGAAACGGGTTTTGTGTACTATATTGCCGTAATGTCCTGCTTCCACGGCAAAGTGGCGCATCCCCTTGCCCATACCGCCATGTGAGAAAGCGTGTGTTGCTACGCCCGCCGCGAGAACGGCGCCAACTGCACCGGCCAAGATGAGTGCGTTGCGGCTGCCGCGTTTTGGTTTCTTCGGCGCGGAGTTTTCGGTCTTAGTCATCGTTGGCTCCTATACAATTCGTATGTCCAGGGGGCAGGGCGGGTGCCCTGTCTCCAATCAACATCGCGCCGGGCTGTTTCGCTTCGCTGTCCGCATTGTAAAGTTCTGTAAAGCGCTTCCGCCCTGATGAGTGGAGCGCCGAGACAATCTTCGGAGGCCCGCTGTTTTGGCTATCGCCCTAGTCGTTATTGCGCTACTTGCGGCCCTCGCCCTGCTACCGCAGATGTGGGTCAAGAACGTCATCAACCGCCACTCCGCCGAGCGGCCCGATTTCCCAGGCACGGGTGGTGAATTCGCCCGGCATCTACTGGACGAGATGAAGCTCGATCACGTCGATGTCGAGCAGACCGACCGGGGCGATCACTACGACCCGATGACAAAAACCGTTCGTCTATTGCCTCAGCACTTCAACGGCCGCTCTTTGTCGGCTGTGGTCATCGCCGCTCACGAAGTCGGTCACGCCATGCAGGATGCTTCAGGCTATCGCCCGCTCATTCAGCGCACCCAGATGGCAAAGCAGGCGCAACGCGTTGAAACGCTCGGTTCCGTCGTCATGCTGCTGGCACCTGTCGTGATGATACTGACGAAGGCGCCATTCCTGATGTTCGCACAGCTGGCCGCCGGCATGTTGATCCTTTCCTTTACGATCTTGATGCATGCGCTGACGCTGCCAGTGGAATTCGACGCTAGCTTCTCGCGCGCCATGCCGGTCCTAAAAGCTGGCGGTTACCTCGCCAAAGACGATATGAAGTCGGCGCGTGAGATTTTACGCGCCGCCGCCTACACTTATGTCGCCGCCGCCGCGATCAGTATGTTGGACGTCGTGCGCTGGCTACGCGTACTGAGATTCTAACAACTCCGGCAGCATTTCTAGGGCGCAGAAACGGAGATTGGCGTGAAAGACTTCACGAGCGTTTTTTCATTTGTCCGCGCGATTGCATTGATCATCGATGTACCGCTGGCCTCAGCCCAGGCGCCCGGCCCGGCAGCGGTCTACTGCCAATGACGCAAGCCAACGTGGTCCGCTTCTACTACCCTGACGCACCCGACATTCCTCTGCCGCCGGGACATCGATTTCCAGCGGCGAAGTATCGCTTGCTTCATGAAGCAGTCCTCCGTGAACAAGTGCTGCCTGCGCGAACGCTCGTAGCATCACCCCTGGTCGAGCGCTCGCAACTGCTGGCTGTCCATTCTGCGGGATACGTGGACGCAGTCTTATCCGGCACACTCGACGAGAGAGCCGTTCGGCAATTGGGTCTGCCACTCAGCGACGTCCTGCAACGTCGCTCTCTTGCGACCGTTGGCGGAAGTCTGGCGGCGGCACGTGCAGCCCTTCAGACAGGATTTTCAGCACAACTGGCCGGTGGTACGCATCACGCGCATCGCGATTTTGGTTCAGGCTTTTGCGTATTCAACGATCTGGCGCTAGCATCGCGCCTGCTGCTTGACGAAGCTGCAGTGAACCGGATTGCGATCCTCGACTGTGATGTGCATCAAGGTGACGGTACTGCAGCGTTGATGGCTGATGAGCCGCGGGTCTTGACCGTGGACCTGTTTGGAGAAAAGAACTTCCCGGTTCGCAAGGTCGCCGCCGACGTCGACGTGCCTTTGCCCGACGCTACTGGCGACGCGAGCTATTTGGCGCGTATGAACACAGCGCTGGAACAAGTCTTTACGTTCCGCCCCGACCTCGTTTTGTTTAACGCCGGGGTCGATGGTCTAGCCGAGGATCGCCTCGGTCGCTTGTCATTGACGCTGGACGGACTTTGCCGGCGGGACCGCCGCATCTTCACCTCCGCACGCGATCACCGGACGCCGGTGGTAAGCGTTTCCGGCGGTGGATATGCCGAACCGATCTCACTCACGGTGACCGCATACCTCAACACCCTCAAGGTGCTGCGTGAGGTGTTCGAATTCTAAGTCAGTCTGCCTTGTCCATGACCAAAGAAACATTGATCGGGATGTCGAGGGATACCCAATCCCCTGGAGTATCCGAACCCTTGCCGATGCCAAAGTCCAACCGCTGTAATATCGTCTTTCCAGCAAGCTTGGCTGTCGTGCCATTCTCTTCGAACGTGAACGCAAGCAACACACCCATCTCGACCCCGCGCAGCGACAGCGTCCCTTGCGCTTCAAACCGGTTGCCGCCTTTTGCTGTAAACCCGGTCGTCTCAAAGCGGCCTTCGGCGAACTTTCCCACGTTGAACCAATCGGTGGTCGGCAAGGTCTTGTCGTAGGTTTGATCGCCAGTCGCTGCTGAACTCAGGTCAACAAGAACAAGGGCTTTGGAACCCGACAGATCGTTGGGATCAAACCGGATCTGCGCTGTCCACGATCGGAATTCCCCGGTAAATTTGCTGCCCGCGTGCGTGCCTGCAAAGCTGATTTTACTTTCGGCAGGTAGCACGACCCATTTCGCTGGCTCGGCCACGGCGTGTGCCGAAAAACTGTTCGCGGCAAAGAGCATCAGGAAGACACAACGCGAAGCCCCTCGCCAGTCGGACCCACGGATCATGTTGTTCGTTCAGCCTTTCTCCGCCCACCGCCAGGCAGCATCCGTTGAATAGTGCCGTCCCGGTTAACAAAGACGTGCTTCAGGACCGCCGCGACGTGAAGGACCACCAGGCCAATGAGCAAATACGCGGCCCAACCGTGCGCGGTCTTTAGCGCCTCCTCGACGCTTTTCTTGTTTTCAAGTTCGCTCAGTACCGGCAGATGCGGCCATTCGACGAGCCCAAACCAAATTGTTGGCAATCCGAAGACACTCGCCGACACCATTGCCCACCCCAGCAGCGGCACGCTCAGCAGCAAGACATAGAATCCCATGTGGACCGCGTGCGCAGCCATCCGCTCCGCTGTCGACATCGAAGGCGGCAACGGTGGCGGCCGGTGAGCCAACCGCCACAAAATGCGTAAGACCATCGCAGCAAGCACAGTAAGACCTAGCGACTTATGCCACTGGTAGACGGCGAACGCGTCGGCCCGCGTCTGTTTCACGTCGATGGCATCGACCATCCACAAACCCGTTGCGAACATCCCCAATACAGCCGCCGCGATCAACCAGTGCAGTAGCATCGCAATGCCCGTATAGCTCTCTCTAGCGGCTTTCGTCATTGACACCGCCCTCTAAATTCTGTCTGCCTCACCGAGTGCCTTCGCATGCCAGCTTCAGATGGCTCAGGAGGCCAGGAATTCGGCTTCGATAAGGATCTGCACCTGGTCACCGATCACGGGCACGAACTTGGAGAGCCCGAATTCGGAACGGTTGATCATGGTTGTACCCGAGAAGCCGAGTGCCGGTTTCTTCGCAAATGGCTGCATCCGCATGGCATTGTTCAAGGTCACATCGAGCACAACCGGCTTGGTGACGCCGAGCAACGTCAGATCGCCAGCAACCTTGGCTGTCTTCGCGCCCGTCATCTCGACGTTCGTCGAAGTAAATGCGATCGTGGGATGCTGACCCGCATTGAACCACTCCTCACCCATGCTCAGAATCTTGTCGAA
>DAOUZE010000541.1 GCA_030665765.1 Filomicrobium sp. | reverse complement strand
AACTCTACCGCAAGAACCTCTCGAAGGGGCAGACCGGGCTGTCCATCGCCTTCGACCTGCCAACCCAGACCGGCTACGATAGCGATCACGAACTGGCCCGCGGCGAGGTCGGCAAGGTTGGCGTTCCAGTCAGCCACTTGGGCGATATGCGCTCGCTCCTGGACGGAATACCACTCGATCAGATGAACACCTCGATGACGATCAACGCCACGGCGGCGTGGTTGTGGTCGCTTTACATCGCCTTCGCCGACGAGCAGGGCGTATCGCGCGATGCGCTGACCGGCACTATCCAAAACGATATCATCAAAGAGTATCTCTCACGCGGCACCTACGTTTTCCCGCCAGAGCCGTCGTTGCGGTTGATTAAGGACACGATCGTTTTCGGTTACAAGGAGGTTCCCAAGTGGAACCCGACCAACGTGTGCTCCTATCATTTGCAGGAGGCTGGTGCGACGCCCGTTCAGGAACTCGCGTTCGCGCTTGCTACGGGCGTCGCCGTGCTCGACACGGTGAAGGCATCCGGATCGGTCGCTGAGCAGGACATCGGGCGAGTCGTTGGGCGGCTTTCCTTTTTTGTTAACGCCGGGCTCCAGTTCGTCACCGAAGTCTGCAAAATGCGCGCCTTCACCGAGCTCTGGTATGAGATTACCGCCGAGCGATATGGTGTCACTGAGGAGAAGTTCCGGCGCTTCCGCTATGGCGTGCAGGTGAACTCCCTTGGGCTGACAGAACAGCAGCCCGAAAACAACGTCTACCGCATCCTTATTTCGATGCTGGCCGTGACGTTGTCCAAGAACGCCCGCGCCCGTGCCGTCCAGCTTCCCGCCTGGAATGAAGCGCTCGGACTGCCGCGCCCTTGGGACCAGCAGTGGTCGCTGCGCATGCAGCAGATCCTGGCCTATGAGACCGACCTGTTGGGTTACGGCGACCTTTTCGATGGCTCCAAGGAGATCGAAGCCAAAGTCGAGTCGTTAAAGGCAGAGGCACGCGCGGAACTCGCAATCATCGACAAAATGGGCGGCGCCGTTTCAGCCATCGACTATATGAAGCGCAAGCTCGTTGAGAGCAATTCCGAACGCCTCCGCGCCATTGAGTCGGGCGAGCATGTGGTCGTCGGTGTTAACAGGTGGACCGAAACCGAAAATTCACCGTTGTCGGGGGGGGAAGGTTCGATTCAGGTCGTTGACCCTGCCGTCGAGGCCGAGCAGGTTGCAAGGTTGAACGCCTGGCGCGAGACACGCGACGCGAAGGCGGCAGAGAAGGCGCTCAATGAGCTTGAGGCGGCTGCCAGAGAAGGCCGTAACATCATGGAGCCATCGATCGCGTGCGCCAAGGCCAACGTCACTACCGGAGAGTGGGGCGGACTTCTACGCCGTATCTTTGGTGACTACCGGGCACCGACCGGCGTTTCGCAATCAGGCCGGGTTACCGACGGCGGCCGCATTGAAGAGGTGCGGGCCGCGGTGGAGGAGGTGTCCGAAGGGCTTGGCCGGCGCCTCAAGTTC
>DAOUZE010000101.1 GCA_030665765.1 Filomicrobium sp. | reverse complement strand
AAAGCGGTGGACAGCCGACGATCGCTAACGGCTATGCGGTGGCGGCATTCGCTTTCTCGGGTATCATTGCGGGATATGTCTATTGGCTGGTGGCGGGTCATCAGGCCGGCTCGTTTTATCGGAAACGTGAGGATGTTCTTGATGACGTTGCCGAAGAGGATACCCGCCGTCAGCATCTGACTTCCAGGGATTATGACCGGGCCGATCGGATTGTGTCTGCGGTTTCTGATCCAGGTGCGCGCAAGATGCACTGATTAAGCTTTGTCGTTGATCTAAAGACCTTATTTTGCGGCGCGGAAATATGTTGTTGCGCTGCAAAATCTGAACTATTGTGACCTAAAGTGCAGGTTGGGGTGGCCAGCTCGACCGGCGCTCTTCCGTTCCGTTTGTAACAGAGCCCCGCCGAACGCTAGTTCGTTGCGGGTGAGTTTGCCGATATGGCGAGGTTAATCAATATGCTCGATGCCGATTCGCAGGTTCGTTTCAACAAGAGCTGCACGGAAGCGGTCGTCAATTACATGAACGCGAGCGGCGCGGCTTATCAGGCCATGGCCCAACAGATGCTGCAGATGTGGGGGCAGTCCGTTGACAACTTGTTGGAGACGGCGCAGCAGCAAACGAATAGCCGCTCCTTGGCCCCGCAGTCCTATTCCGCAGAACGCAGGAATCCAATGGGGGCTGCGGCTGGCATGATGCCGTGGGCGGCGATCCCCAACGGTATGATGAACGCCAATCCAATGACGACGCTTAATCCTTTCGGGATGCCTTACGGGGTGTTCACGCCATTCGCGCCGTGGTTGGAAATGATGAAGCCCTCGCAATTCAACGCCTGGCCGATGGCCTTTGGGATGATCTCCGTGGGTGTGCCAGAGCAGGTCGCCTGGCCGACAGCGCGCGCCAACGTTGCCGCTTTGGATGCCTTCAACGTGGCCGCCAATTCGGTCGAAAAGGCGTTGGCCGACTATCGGACGGAGGCGAATCCCAGTCCGATCAGAACGACTTCGGCTGCTTCGAACCCCTTCAGCGTGGCGTTTTCCGTCACTCCGTTCAATCCGAACCTGCTGATGCAGTTTTTCTCGCCGTTTCGCTCGAACTGATCGGAACTGAGTGAAGCGTCAGACTGATCTTGTGGCATCGCGACAGGCTGCTCATTGGCGGCCTGTTTCCTTTTTTACCGGTCGCGTACGACAACCGGCCTGGCGAGGTTTACCCCTGATCGTCGTAGCCTTGGATTGACGCTGGCCATCAGCCGGCTTGCGGGCACAGATGGTTTGCCTATAGTGCCGCGCCAACTGCGATTGGGCGCATCCAGACAGGAGCAATAAGAACAAAGATGGCAGCAGCGAATGCGGCGGGCGGTGAAAGCAAAGTCAAAAAGGTTGTTCTCGCATATTCGGGCGGACTGGATACATCCATCATCCTGAAGTGGCTGCAAGAGCATTACGGCGCGGAGGTGGTCACTTTCACCGCTGACCTCGGCCAGGGCGAAGAATTGGAGCCGGCGCGGCAAAAAGCGGAAATGCTCGGCATTAGCGACGACAATATCTTCATCGAGGACTTGCGCGAAGAATTCGTCGCAGACTACGTGTACCCAATGATCAGGGCCAATGCGCTCTATGAGGGCGTTTATCTGCTCGGCACGTCGATTGCCAGACCGCTTATCGCCAAGAAGCAGATCGAGATCGCCCGGGCGACAGGCGCGGATGCGGTATGTCACGGCGCGACCGGTAAAGGTAACGACCAGGTGCGCTTCGAACTGGGATACTACGCTCTTGAGCCGGCGATAAAAATCATCGCACCGTGGCGGGAGTGGGAATTCAAGAGCCGCGAAGACCTGATCGACTTTGCCGAGAAACACCAGATCCCGGTACCCAAGGACAAGCGCGGCGAAGCGCCGTTTTCAGTTGACGCGAACCTGTTGCACTCGTCTTCGGAAGGCAAGGTACTGGAAGATCCCAACGAGGAACCACCGCCCTACGTCTACATGCGTACGGTCGCCCCAGAAGATGCCCCCGACGAAGCGACCATCATCAGCATTGGTTTCGAAAAGGGCGATGCGGTGTCGCTTGACGAGGTGAAGCTCTCGCCTGCGACGCTGTTGGAAAAGCTCAACGATCTTGGCCGGGATAACGGTATCGGGCGGGTCGACCTTGTTGAGAACAGGTTTGTCGGTATGAAGTCGCGCGGTGTTTACGAGACACCCGGGGGGACCATCCTACTGGCGGCACATCGAGCCATCGAAAGCCTGACGCTGGACCGTGAAGCGGCGCATTTGAAAGACGAGCTGATGCCGCGTTATGCCGAGCTCGTCTACAACGGTTTCTGGTTTTCTCCGGAACGCGAAATGCTTCAGGCACTGATCGACAAGAGCCAGGAGCATGTTGCTGGTGAGGTTCGCTTGAAACTGTATAAGGGCAACGTCATCGTCATCGGACGTGACAGCGACAAGTCGCTTTACTCCGACCAATTGGTCACCTTTGAAGATGACCAAGGCGCTTACGATCAAAAGGACGCCGAAGGCTTTATCAAGCTGCAAGCGTTACGCCTGCGAACACTCGGAATGCGGGATCGAAGCTAAGGCGCCGGCCACCAATCAACCGCGCTGATAGATGGGTTCCGACTTCGCGTGGGCGAATTCACGTTTGACCTGGTGCGGCTTTTCTAATGCGGCGAATGCCGCATTAACGCGTCGCGACATGCTATGAAGATAGTTTGCGACCTCTTCGGGCAAGTCGAGATTTGCATAGCGGTCCGGGTGATAAAGCTTCGAGAGGCGGTGATAGGCTTCCCGAACAGTTTCCCATTCCGCGCCGTGCCGCACACATAGGATATCGTGCGGATCGAACTGATCAGACCCATTGGCAACCTTAAGCTGGTTGTTCTCGGGGATTTTGGTCAGCCGGACGGAGCGGATCGCGGCTTTTGAGATTAGTTCGCGCGCGCCCTCATAAGGTTGGAAATCGAGAAAGACGGCATTCCCGTTCAACTCGTCGTAGGCTTGGCGCGACGCGGCCACGAAGAATCGGCCTTTGAGGACGCAGCCGTCGTCCATCGTTAGTTCCACAGAGATGGCTTTTTCACGTTTGTTCGACGGGTTCTCGGTGCGGTTGCGTTCAAACATGGGCGCCTTGGCATTCCGTTGTTTCAAAATGGCATAGTCGATGATGTCTTGTTGAGAGTTTGCAAACGCCAGGCCGTTGACAACGCGCCGGGCTAGGCGCGGGTTCGGACATGTTGGGCCGTGGGATGAGATGGAGATGTTTGGTCGCAGGGTCGGTGCCCTGGTGCGGGCGCCAAACAACTGTGCTGTACTGCCTCACGCCACATCGGCGTGCACGACGCATTTCTTTTACCTATTGCGTGGAGTTCTGCAAACATGGCCTTATCCGATAAGCCACGCTCCATTCTTTTTGAGGAAGTTGAAGACGGCGTCTCCAACACCAGCACCAATCCCACCATTGGCGATGTTCTGGCGGAACGTTTTTCGCGCCGGGATTTAATGCAAGGGATGTTGGCGACGACGACGATGACCGCAGCTGTTTCACCAGCGTTGTTGATGGCTGCATGCTCGAAAGACACATCATCGACGACGCAGTTCAACTTTTCGGAAGTCTCGGCCGGGGCCAACGAGCGCCATTATGTCGCCGACGGCTACCTTGCTGATGTGCTGATCCGCTGGGGCGACAAGGTCGAGAGGGATGCTCCCGAGTTCGATGTAAAGACACAAACTGCAGACGCGCAGGCCAAACAGTTCGGTTACAACAACGACTTCATTGGGTTCGTCCCGCTTGGCGGGAGCTCCAACCACGGCCTTCTGGTTATCAATCATGAGTACACCAACGAAGAGTTGATGTTCTCTGGCATCAATCCAGCGGCCAACAAACAGAAACGCTTTTCCGAGATGAGTGAGGAACGCGTTGCGATTGAAATGATGGCTCACGGCGGTTCGGTCATTGAGGTCAAGCGTCAGGGCGCTGGGTGGAAGCTAATCGACGACTCCATTTTCGCGCGACGAATTACGGCCTCGACGGAGATGGAGATCACGGGGCCCGCCGCCGGACACGAAAAGATGAAGACTAGCTACGATCGTGATGGCCGAAAGGTCATTGGAATGCTCAACAACTGTGCGGGCGCCGTCACGCCCTGGGGAACGTGGTTGACCTGCGAAGAGAATTTCAACGGCTACTTCTGGAACAAGAAGGCAGCCGACAAGTCACCGCACGCGGTTGCCTTAAAGCGCTATGGGGCGCCGGCTGAACGCTACAACTGGGGTCAGTATCACGACCGTTTCGACATCGCGAAAGAGCCAAACGAAATCAATCGGTTTGGCTGGGTTGTCGAGATCGATCCACTGGACCCGAATTCAAAACCGAAAAAGCGCACGGCTATGGGCCGCTTTAAACACGAGGGGGCCGGCAATCTGGTAAATAAGGATGGCCGTCTAGTCGTCTACCAGGGGGATGATCAGCGGTTCGATTACATCTACCGGTTTGTCACCAAGGGCAAAGTTGATGAAGCCCTCCGGGACGGCAACAAGGATCTGCTCGACGAAGGCACACTCTATGTGGCCCACTTCAATGATGATGGCAGCGGCATCTGGTTGCCACTGGTTTTTGGCAGCGGGCCGTTGACGGAAGCCAGCGGTTTTTCCGATCAGGGTGATGTTTTAATCAACGTCCGGATCGCCGCCGATCTCCTCGGCGCGACAAAGATGGACCGACCGGAGGACGTCAGGGCCAATCCACGGACCGGTAAGGTCTATTGCATGCTGACCAAGAATAAGAAGCGCACCGAGTTTTCAACCAATGCTGCGAACCCTCGGGCCGGAAACGCTTTCGGCCATATTATCGAGATGACGCCGGATGGCGGCGATCACACGGCGCCCACGTTTCGTTGGGAGATTTTGGTTAAATGCGGCGATCCAAACGTAGCGGAGGTTGGAGCCACCTTCAATCCGGAGACCAGCGCGAGCGGCTGGTTTGCCAATCCGGACAACTGCATGATCGACAATGAGGGTCGTTTGTGGATCGCGACGGACGGCAATTCGTTGGCGAAAACCGGCCGGGCAGACGGCTTGTGGGCGTTGGAAACCGAGGGAACGGCCCGCGGAACCGGCCGACTGTTCTTTCGCTGTCCGATGGGCGCGGAGCTGTGCGGACCTTGCACGACACCGGATTCCGAGACGTATTTTGTTGCTGTACAACACCCGGGGCAAAGCGAGGACAATAAGGTTTCGACATTTGACAGCCCGTCGACACGGTGGCCAGACTTCCAGTGGGGTATGCCTCCCCGGCCGTCTGTGGTCGTCATTACAAAAAGAGGGGGCGGAAAGATCGCCGTATGATGCAGGGCGAGCTCAGATCATCTCCGTGTGGGGACAAAGCCGAATATACGGCGCTGTTTCGGGCTCGCGACATTATCGCGTCCCAGTCGCGTTGGTGATCGTTGATGGCCTGGATGAGGCCATGCCTATGTGGTCGGATTCTGCTGCGGGGCGCTGGGCATATATAGTGCCGGCCCGGCCCGTTGACCCGCACCGACGTCGCTGTAGTCTGCGGCGCAGCACCCAATGGCCATTGCGACGAACGGGGACGTTGCAGCCGTCGCGGCAGACGTTCATTGATGGGCCGATTGCCCCGGGGCACTCTAAGGAGACGAATGGCAAATGCTGGATAACCAGACGAGCGATGTGGCAACCGTCGCCGGTGAGATGGGCCAGAGGCAGGATGAAGTGCGTCACGATTGGTCGCGCGAAGACGCACAGCGCATCTACGACCTTTCCTTTAATGAGCTATTGTTCCGGGCGCAGTGCGTGCATCGGCGTCACTTCGACCCCAACATCGTTCAAAAGTGCCAGCTTTTATCTATTAAGACCGGCGGATGCCCAGAAGACTGCTCCTATTGCAGCCAATCCTCACGATATGAGACCGGCCTCAAGGCGTCGAAGCTAATGGCTCTTGAAGAGGTTTTGGAGGGCGCACGGGCGGCAAAAGCGAACGGTGCGACGCGTTATTGCATGGGTGCTGCGTGGCGCAGTCCGAAACAGCGGGATATGCCGGCCGTGCTCGACATGGTGCGCGAAGTCAAAGAAATGGGCCTTGAGACGTGCATGACGCTTGGTATGCTGACGAATGAGGACGCAACACAACTGAAGTCAGCGGGTCTCGACTATTACAATCACAACGTCGACACGTCAGAGAGCCACTACTCAGAGATCATCTCAACGCGGACTTTTGCGGACCGACTTGAAACGTTGGCGCGGGTGCGGCATGCCGGGATCAAGGTGTGTTCTGGCGGCATCCTCGGCCTTGGCGAAACGGACGCAGACCGCATTGATATGCTGGTTACTCTTGCGAATCTTCCTGAGCATCCTGACAGTGTACCTATTAATATGCTGATGGCGATCGAGGGTACGCCACTTGAGGGGGCCGAGAAGGTAGACGCAATCGGTTTCGTGCGGGCTATCGCTCTTGCTCGGATCATGATGCCGAAATCCTACGTGCGGCTGTCGGCGGGCCGGAGTGAAATGAGCGACGAGTTGCAAGCCTGGTGCTTCTTTGCCGGCGCCAACTCGATTTTCTGCGGCGAGCAGTTGCTGACGGCGAATAATCCTGGCGAGGATGCGGACGACGTGCTGTTCGCAAAACTTGGCCTCAAGGCTGAGGCCGGCGGGTAGGAAACGCGGATTGACCGAACAAGATGACAGCTCTTTGCATCACCCAGTACATGCGCGTGGGCTTCAGGCCTTGGCCAGCCGCAACCGATTGAGGCAAGTCACGCATCGCGAAGGATGGGATTTCTCGTCCAACGACTATCTCGGGCTCGCCTGTTCGGCGGAACTGCATGACGACTTGATGCAGGCGATAGCGAAGGATGCAGCCATGGGATCAGGCGGATCGCGGTTGCTACGTGGCAACCATCGCGCGCATGTTGAACTGGAAGATGAGGCGGCGCGCTTATTTGGCACTGAAGCTTCGCTCTACTTCAGCTGCGGATTTCTCGCCAACCTTGCCCTGTTTTCGACGTTGCCGCAACGTGGGGACATCGTGGTGCACGACGCGTTGATCCATGCGAGCGTTCACGATGGGATGCGCCTGTCACGCACCGACGCCGTTGCAGCCGAGCATAATAACGTTGACGCTTTCAACGATGCGATTGTGCGCTGGCGGCGGGATGGGGGGACGGGTCGACCATGGCTGGCCGTCGAAAGCCTTTACAGCATGGACGGTGACACGGCGCCGCTTGACGATCTTTTCGAGGTGGTGGATCGTCACGATGGCGTGCTCGTTATCGATGAAGCACATGCGACTGGTGTTCTTGGCCCTCATGGCCGCGGTCTTGGCGCGCATCTCGAGGGGCGTTCAAATGTCGTGTCGCTGCACACATGCGGCAAGGCGCTTGGAATTATGGGTGGGTTGATTTGCGCGCCACGCGTGTTGATCGATTTCCTGATCAATCGCTGTCGGCCATTTATCTATACGACGGCCCCTCCGCGTTTGATTGCGGAGGTTGTGCGTTTGGCGTTGATGCGCGTTCTTCACGATGACAGTTGCGATGGAAGCTACCGCCGGGACCGACTGAAACAACGGGTCTCGAATGCTGGTGTTGCCTTGATGGATAAATGTGGTCTCAAGTCTACGGGGACACATATTCTGCCGATTCCGGTTGGTAGCGATCAGCATGCAGTGCAGCTCGCTGGAGCCCTGCAGAAGCGCGGTTTCGATATTCGCGCCATCCGGCCTCCGACCGTTCCTAAGGGCACCGCGCGGCTGAGGATGTCGCTGACGTTGAATGTCACCGACGAGATCCAATCGGACTTCGTTGAGGCGCTGTCGCAAGAGCGGGAGCTGTTACGCTCATGAGCGGGCAGCGAGCTTTCGTTATAGCTGGAACCGATACCGGGATCGGGAAAACCGTGTTCGCGGCGGCCCTCGCCAATGCGCTTGCGGCCGACTACTGGAAGCCGATACAGGCGGGACTTGACGAACCAACCGATAGTGACGTCGTTGCCAGTTTAGGCCGATTGTCACCGGGTCGTGTGCATGCGGAAGCCTACCGCCTGCAAACCCCGGCATCTCCTCATCTGGCGGCTGAGCTGGACGGAGTGGAAATCGATGTGGCGCGACTGTGCCTGCCAGCGCACGATCGGCCTTTGGTCATTGAGTTGGCGGGCGGGTTGTTGGTGCCGTTGTCGCGAACTGTTTTGCAGGTCGACGTGGTGGCCGGTTGGCGGTTGCCGGTGATCCTGGTGGCTCGTACGTCGCTCGGGACGATCAACCATACGCTGTTGTCGCTGGAGGCACTTCGGAGCCGTGATGTTTCGATCGCCGGGGTGGCATTCGTTGGCGACCAAAACGTCGATACCGAGGAAACGGTCTGCGCAATCGGTGGCGTTCGCCGACTCGGCCGGCTGCCGGTTGTTGAGCAACTGACGTCGGCCTCTTTGGCGCAGGCCTTTACCGCGCACTACGATCTGGAGGACTTCCGATGACCTCCAAGTCGCCGGTCTGGCATCCATTCACCCAACACGCGACCACCGCGGAGATCATTCCGATTGCGCGGGGCTCGGGGGCATGCCTGGAGACGACCGACGAAAATCTCATCGTCGATGCAATTTCGTCTTGGTGGGTGATCACCCACGGCCATTGTCATCCGCAAATCGTCGAGGCAATCCGGGAGCAGGCGGAACGGCTGGATCAGGTGATCTTTGCAGGTTTTACGCATGAGCCGGCTGAGCGACTCGCGCGCGGGTTGATCGAGTTGACACCAGAGCATCTGACGCGGGTGTTTTTTTCTGATTCAGGTTCAACCGCCGTTGAGGTGGCTTTGAAGATGGCGCTTGGGTATTGGCGCAATATCGGCTCGCCGCGTAAGCGTATCGTGGCGCTGGAGCACGCCTATCATGGCGACACGATTGGTACGATGTCTGCGGGTGCGCGGGGAGTTTTCAACGCGGCGTATGAGCCGCTGTTGTTTGATGTGTCGCGATTGCCTTTTCCGGCGGAGGACAGCGGGCAAGAGACGTTAGACGCTCTCGAAGCTGCGTGCCGAACGGACGACGTTGCCGCGCTGATCGTAGAGCCGCTGATCCTTGGTGCGGGGGGGATGCTGATGTGGCGGCCGGGGACACTGGCCGAAATGCGGCAGATCTGCGATCAGTATGGTGTGTTACTGATCGCCGACGAGGTGATGACCGGCTGGGGGCGTACCGGTACGATGTTTGCTTGCGAGCAGGCGGCAATCGTTCCAGATATCTTGTGCCTTTCCAAAGGTATCACGGGGGGCAATTTACCGCTCGCGGTGACGTTGTGCGCGGATCCCATTTTTGAAGCGCACTACTCGGAGGACCGGTCCAAGACTTTTTTCCATTCGTCCTCCTACACTGCGAACCCGCTAGCATGTGCGGCGGCGCTCGCCAATCTCGAGATTTGGAGGAGCGAACCAGTGCTGGAGCGGGTTGAAGCTCTTTGCGACATGCAGGAACGGCGCATCGCGCGGCTTGGGACGGAAAATGGATTCATCAATGTGCGGCGTATGGGGACGATTTCGGCGTTTGATATTGATGTGCACGATGAGGGGTATCTGTCCGAAGTCGGGCCAGTGCTGCAACACGAATGCCTCGCCCGAGGTGTCCTACTTCGGCCGCTTGGCAACACCGTCTACGTGATGCCGCCATACTGCATCACGCCTGATCAATTAGATGCTGTGTATTCAGCCTTGAATCACGGTGTTGATCGCGTTTTGTCCGGGAAGCGATCATGAACCGCGGCGTCGAAATCCTTGGTCTTGGGCATTACGCGCCGAAGCGCGTGGTCCTAAACGTTGAGATCGAAGAACGGCTCGGCCTTGAAGCGGGATGGATCGAGCGGCGAACGGGTATCGCCGAACGACGTTGGGCGGCTGAGGACGAACGCCTTTCGGATATGGCCGTCGCCGCCGGCGATATGGCGTTGAGCCGTGCCGGTGTAACGCGCGGTTCGGTTGGCTTGGTGTTGTTAGCAACGTCGACACCTGATCACCTATTGCCGCCAACGGCTCCACTTGTCGCGCACAGGTTGGGGCTCGAGCGGGCGGGTGGCATCGATCTGACCGGCGCGTGCGCTGGGTTTCTCTATGCGCTGACGCTGGCGGATTCCTTCGTGCAGGTTCACGACGCGCACGTGCTTCTGATTGCCGCCAATATTTTATCTCGGCGGATCAATTTGAAGGAGAAGGCGAGCGCCGTGCTGTTCGCGGATGCTGCGGGGGCGATGCTGGTTGGGCCGTCGACTCGCACCGATGCGGGTGTGATTGCAGCAGAACTGAGATGCGATGGTGGCGGATACGATCTTATCAAGATCGCGGCCGGCGGCAGTGCGGTTCCCTATGGAGCAGAGCTCGAAGCCGAAGACGTGCTGATGTGCATGTCCGATGGCCGTGAGGTTTTCCAAAAGGCGATCTCGATGATGACTGAGACATCACGGGCGGCGTTGACAAGAGCTGTGCTCCAGCCTGGCGAGGTTAGGCATTGGGTGCCTCATCAGGCCAACGTGCGCATTATCGAGGCGGTGCGCCGGGGGCTGGAGATTAATGAAGAGGCTGTTTGTTCAAGTGTTTACGCCTATGGAAACAGTTCTGCGGCGACCATTCCGTTTACGATGTCAATTTTGTCGGATGAGCGTTGCTTTCAGGATGGCGATCGCGTGTTACTGTGTGCAGCAGGAGCCGGGATGAATGGCGGTGCTGTCCTGCTCGGCCTTTGACCCGCCTTACGTGGGGTTCCGAGTTACGGCCCTTGCGTGCCTAGTGTAGGAGGTTTGTTGGATGGGGATGGATCAAGACGCCGCCGGGGTTGCCGAGGTGCTCGCCGCCAACGAACTGTTTTACGATGCGTTTCGCTCTGGCGATGTGGCGGCCATGGAAGCGCTCTGGTCGGAACGCGATGATGT
>DAOUZE010000486.1 GCA_030665765.1 Filomicrobium sp. | reverse complement strand
CATCGGATTGAATCCGCTGCTGAGATCATAAACGTCGTCGGAGCTGTGGAGCCGCGTATCGGTGTATCCTGGACCATTCCGCTTCAAAATCGCGTCCTGATCGCCGAGCCCCGCCAACCAAAACGCCTGACCCTGCTTGTCAAAACGAACCGCACGGTTTTCGTAAACGGCAATACCTGCCCGCTCAATTGCAAGACCGGCGACAGTCGGCCCCATACCGCGTGCCTGGGCCTCATCGTCTTCCCACCAATCATGGTTGCCCAAAACGGCATGCACGCCCATCGGCGCTTCTAAACGGCCCAGCACGCTGGCCCAGTCGTCGACTGGGATAATGCCCCCGCCAACGCGGCGGGCCCAGCGCGTCATGCCTGAACTTGGCATATAGTCACCAACCATCAGGACCGCATCAGGCTCCAGCGCATTAGTCCGCGCAACGATTTGAGCCACCCGCGAAAGCCCCATCCACGGCTCGATCACGTGCAGATCTGCGATCACCGCGAATTTAACCCGCAATCCCGCTGGCCAATTGGGTGGCGTAATTTTGTAGCGCTTCACCCGCAGGCGAAAGGGTTCGCCAAGAGCATAGCCGCCGAGCGTCGCACCCGATGCCGATAGGGCGATGGCGCCCCTAAGAAATGTCCGTCGTGAAATCAACCACTTAGCCCCCTGGATTCAATATCGCCACGCAGTTCTACACGTCGATTGCGCAACAGGGGTTATGGGGTTTACCGGAAGGTTTACAGAATGCTTCGGCGAATTTTTACTCTCGCAAATCCCCGTTGAGCTCATCACCCTCGAACAAGGAAAGCGCCTCTGAGGCGCTTTTAGGGCCACTCGACAGCCCCAGATGCCGGAAAGCCTTCAGTGTCAGCACTCTGCCGCGGGGAGTTCGGCCAATGAAACCCTGCTGCAAAAGAAACGGCTCGACGATCTCTTCCAGCGCATCACGTGGCTCTGAAAGCGCCGCAGCCATGGTCTCGATCCCGACCGGCCCACCATCATAGTTTTTGGCGATGCAGCTCAGATAGCGGTGATCCAAGGCATCAAGCCCCTCGCTGTCAACTTCCAGCATTTTCAGCGCCTTATCGGCCACTTCAGCGGTTATTGTCGCAGCTTTTCCAACGTCGGCGAAGTCACGCACTCGTCGCAATAACCGGCCCGCGATACGCGGCGTCCCACGCGCACGCTGCGCTATTTCGCGAGCCCCGTCGGGTGCCATTGCCGCACCCAACACCCTGGCCCCTCGCTCCACCACGCGTTGCAGCTCATCCACAGTGTAGAAATTGAGCCGGATAGGAATACCGAACCGATCCCTCAGCGGCGTTGTCAGCAAACCAGACCGGGTCGTCGCCCCAACCAGCGTGAACTTCGCCAGATCGATCCGTACCGATCGGGCCGCTGGACCCTCGCCAATGATGAGGTCCAATTGAAAGTCTTCCATGGCCGGATAGAGGATTTCCTCGACCGCTGGATTGAGCCGGTGAATCTCGTCGATAAACAGCACATCGCGGTCTTCCAAATTAGTCAGCAGCGCCGCCAAATCGCCAGCCTTGGAAATAACCGGCCCGGAGGTTGCGCGAAAACCGACACCCAGCTCCTTCGCCATTATCTGCGATAGCGTCGTCTTGCCGAGCCCGGGCGGCCCGGTGAACAGCACATGATCAAGCGCCTCACTGCGAGCTTTTGCGGCCTCAATGAAGATCTTGAGATTGGCACGCGCCTGCTCCTGCCCGATAAATTCATCAAGCGCCTGCGGCCGCATTGAGCCGTCCAGATCGTCCGTCTCTTGCCGCTCAGATGTCACCAACCGGTCGTCGCTCATAGGTTGGTGGTGCATGTGTTCGCAAAGAAGGTCAAGATCTAGCCTCCTCTAACCCTGGGCACGAATGATCCCAGCTGCTTCCATTGCCCGCTGGACGCAAATCGAAACAAGTCCGGCGACGAAGGCCAGCCCCGGCAGCAATTCGCGGCCCGGCGTGCCGGTCAAAACGGCCACAACCGCAAAACCGACAACGCCGCCTGCAGCAGCATCTATCCAGCCGAACCGGCCAATACTCAACACACGCGGAAGTACAACAATGGCGGCCAACGCCGAAGGAATTGCCGCCCAGATGAATGCCGCGATAGCCGTTTGACCAACCGGCGGTAATGGCTCCGGCAACCAAGCCTCCATCGCGACGACGGGACCCACGGTGAGCGCAATTGCAACCGCCAACCCGGCAAATAAGGGCCCGACCAGCATGTAGCCGAGAAACACCCACATAGCCCGGGCCAGATTGCTCGGCTCGTCATTGTTTGATTCTGCCATTGCTGGTCCCTCAAC
>DAOUZE010000529.1 GCA_030665765.1 Filomicrobium sp. | reverse complement strand
CATCGCTTACCGTGGCCACGTCCGTGGGATCAGTCCAGGTCAGACATACAGATTTCTCTTGGTGTCGCAGCCAGAGAAAGAACCACTGGCTTTTAATTCCACACCAAGTGATAGCGCGGCTCGTTATTCCAACACGCTGCAGTACGACGGACCTAAAACTGGAGAAGTCGGATGACCCAGGACAGGAAGGTCCGTTGGCTCTCAGATGTGAGACGCAAAGACGTAGGTGAAGTCGGGGGCAAGAATGCTTCGCTCGGCGAGATGATCCGGGAACTCAAAGATGCCGGAGTTCGAGTGCCGGAAGGGTTTGCGACAACATCGAATGCTTATTGGTCCGTTATCGATGCAAACGGCTTGCGCGAGTTCATTGCAGGCGCCTTAAACAAGTTGCGCCGAGATATGTCTAACCTCTCCATTGTGGGGCAAGAAATCCGCGGCGCCATTCTAGGGGTTACGCTCCCCGAATCATTGACCAAGCAGATCTTGGACTCTTACCACCGAATGGCAGGCCCGGATGGCCCGTTTCCTTCTGTCGCAGTGCGCTCAAGTGCGACGGCCGAGGATCTTCCAGAGGCAAGTTTTGCTGGTCAATTGGAAAGTTATCTCAACGTGCGGGGCGACCAAGCTTTGTTGGACGCATTCAAACGTTGCCTAGCATCCCTCTTTACCGACCGGGCGATAAGTTATCGAACAAGCCACGGTTTCAAGCACACGGCTATTGCGCTCTCCGTGGGAGTACAGCGCATGGTACGTTCGGACCTAGCCGGCGCCGGCGTCATGTTCTCCATCGATACAGAGACAGGCTTCCCGGAGAGCGTTCTGATTACAGCAGGATGGGGATTGGGGGAGACGGTTGTTCAAGGGTCGAGCGAACCCGATGAATATCAGGTGTTCAAACCTCTTCTCGTTGATGCCGGCAAATGCCCAATCGTTCACAAATCTCTCGGTTTTAAAAAGACAAAGCTTGTTTGCGCGGAGTTCGATGGCACGAGTTCAACGAAGCTCATCGAAAGCACGGCTGAGGAGCGTGCCAGCTATGTCTTGAGCGACGAGGAAGTCCTTCAACTCGCTCGCTGGGCCTGTGCCATCGAGGATCACTACGGCCGGGCAATGGACATGGAGTGGGCTAAAGATGGCGAGACCGGTTCCCTCTACATCGTGCAGGCCAGACCTGAAACGGTCCAATCGCCACGCAAGACGGGCACGATACAAACCTTTACGATTCGCGAAAAGGGCCCGCTGCTGGTTCAAGGTCTGGCGATTGGCGATGCTGGCGCAACCGGCCGCGTTTGCCGCTTGAATAGCCCGGCAGAAATTGATCAGTTCGAGACGGATTCGATACTCGTCACACAAATGACGGATCCAGACTGGGTTCCGATCATGAAACGAGCAGCAGGCATTATAACAGATCATGGCGGGCGAACGAGCCACGCAGCGATTGTAAGCCGCGAACTGGGGCTTCCTGCAGTGGTCGGCGCGCAAGATGCAACAGCCAAACTGAACGCGGGGCAGGCTGTTTCGGTGTCGTGCTGCGAGGGCGATCGTGGCAACGTTTATGATGGCCTGGCGCAATTCGATGTAGACCATATCGACATCGAGCATCTACCGCAGACCCGAACGAAGATTATGCTCAACATGGCCAATCCAGCAGCAGCGTA
>DAOUZE010000140.1 GCA_030665765.1 Filomicrobium sp. | reverse complement strand
TCGAACTAAGGAGCCGAATGGCAACGGCGCGATACCGCCAGCACTGTCGAAGCAGGCCAAGAAGGCCGCCGGCTACATATCACCGCTGGTCGAAAAACACGTGACCGTCCTGCTCGTCATGGGTGTCGGAAAGAAAGGCGTTCGGCGCTGGAGCAAGACCGCCGATCCCATGCTGTGCATCCACGAGAACTGTTACTTGAGCCGCGGCTCCGACGAGCCCGCCGAGAAGCTCCCGCGCAGCAAGGCGTTCGGGCCCACCGTGGCGCTGACAAAGCGTGGGCAGGCGTGCCGTTCGAAACCGGCCTGCATTTTCCGGGATATCGATCTGGAAACGGCCGAAGCCAAGCTGCAACCAATCGACCTGCGTTTTATACGCCACGACCGTCGCGAAGCTAAAGCCGTCCGCGCCGATACGACCTGCGCCATCATCGATGGCAAGCTGACATGCCGCAATGCTGTCGAAGGCAAGAACTGGAAAGCGTGGATCGTTCCAGAAAGCGTCGCCAAGCGGGCCGGGTCGCTGGGATTGGAAGCGGCAATGGAAACGGGCCTGGAGTAGCCCCAGCCTTTAGGCGCAACGGTCTTCGCCAGTCCTGGCACACTATAAATCAGCTAAATCCAGAGGGTGGTCGAGGAGTTGTGCCCGCCTCCCAGCCTGTCTTCATAACATTTGCAGATACCCCGGTGCGTCCCCGCATAACGGCAGCGTTCGAAGTGCACGCCAGATCCCTCTGCGGAGCAGCGGATACTGTCTGACTGCTGGCGGCCTCCGGCTATATGGCAAAATAAACAGGCCTCGACGCCGGGGGCTGTGGGTATCGCAACTCGAGGAGAATGACGCGATGAAATTCGATCTTTCCGGTAAAACCGCAATCGTTAGCGGATCGACTGCCTGGATCGGACTTGCGGCCGCCGAAGGGCTCGCTGGGGCCGCAGCGCGGGTCGTTATTACCGGGCGAACGCAACCTCACGCACTACCGAAGCGAGCAGTCACTATTTGCCTGGTACAGTTTACTTGATCGCGGAATGCTTCTCAGAGTTCTGAAATCGTTGAAAGAGAGCACAAAGAAAAACCGGGTGTCGTCTCCCGTTTGAAGCAGGCGACGACACCCGGAGCCGATCACCTGGGCAATCGATTTCTATAGTCCAGCCGGCGATTCATATGCGATCGCCTAAGAACGTTACCTACTTAAATCCGGATCCATACTGGGATCGAAAGGCAGTTCATCGAGATGCTCGATGTACTCGAGCGGATCGAAGGGCAGTTGCTTAAGGTCCAACGCCGGCTTGGCAAGCGCCTTGACCTCAGGAGTTGCGTTCGCAATGCCGGTCCACGGAATGCCGTACTTTTCATGACTGTCCGGATATTTCTTTTTCCATAGATCATGACGCAACTTCATCCGATTAAAAGGGCTTTTGAGATGGATGAGGTTGACCAGCATCGGCGTCTTTTCACGAGGGTCGGCGGGCAGGAAGTAGAAGGCGGCGGGGATGCCACTTGCCTCACCAACCGGATCTGGTGAGATCCAGTGACGTTTGTAGTTGCCCTTGACGGTCGCTCCCAGTCTTGGTCCTGCGTAAATGAAGACGTAATCTCGCCTGCTATGGGTGTCGCCATTCAAGAGCAAGGCCGTCTGATCCAGGCCATCGATAATTCTGTCCGTGGGGATGTATTGCGTCGCGCCGGCAAGCGAGGCGAATGTCGTAAACAGATCCGTTTCATGGATGATATCGCCGACCAACTGACCCGGCTTGATCACACCCGGCCACCAAGCAAAGGCTGGCACCCGAACGCCACCTTCCAAAAAGTCGCCTTTTCCGCCACGATAAATCGTCTCTGCCATGCCAAGACCTGGCGGTGGATTGTGGGTCATCGGTCCATTGTCGGCCATGGCTACGACCAGGGTATTCTCGGCAATACCCAGCTCTCTCAATTTTGCCGTTAGCTTGCCGATGAAAACGTCGATGTTACATTGCAGACCGTCCTGCAATATGCTTCGCGCCATTGAACACTTTTTTGGATTTGGAATAAAACTTGTGAGATTTGGCCAATTGGCAACGTAAAACGGTTTACCTGCTTTAGCGTTGCGCTCGATAAACTCTAGCGTCCTTCGTTGGGCTTCTGGGTCGATTTGCATATAGCTTTCATGGGTATTGTCACCCCACTGCCGCGTCTCGCCACCCTTTGTACCTTCAGCAACCTGGACCCAACCCTTGGTGATGAAGGTATCATCCAGCCTATAGGGATCGGGAGGCAGCATGTCCTCGAACAACCCCATGGTCGCATTGGCGCCCTCTGCCAGCTTGTTATTCAGCGAAAGGATCTGGTTGTAACCGGTGAAGAAGGCTTCATCGAACCCTTGGTTGTGCGGGTAGCTTTCTTCGATATCCCCAAGATGCCACTTGCCATGGAATGCCGTGGCGTAGCCGGCCTCAGAAAGCACTTCGGCGATGGTCACCTCCTCGCCGCGCATACCGTGCTTCTCCAACAGCATGCCAATATTGTACATGCCGCTACGTACCGCCAATCGTCCCGTCGCCGACGCAGCGCGACTGGGTGTGCAGCCGACCTCGGTATACATGCGTGTGAATAGAATGCCCTCGTCCGCCATCGCATTGATAGCAGGGGTTGTTAGCCCTCGCACCTTCTGTATCGCCGGGATGCCAACGTCGCCGAAGGCCGTGTCATCCCACATGATGTGAATGAGGTTGGGAGGTCTGCCGTGCTTTTCACGAAGCTCAGCAATTCTTTTTTGAAGTCCCTCATCCTCCTTGGCCCATTTCGCTGCATTCTGGGCCGCAAGGACGTAGTATTCGGCATCGTGAACGATTTTTGTTTTGTCTTGTGCGTTTGCGTTTCCGATAAACACTAAGGTCAATATCAGTAAGGAGACTATTTGGGCACCTATTCTAAACATCTATTACTCCGATTAAAGGCGAAACACACTCAAACTCCGAACAAGTATTATTTTTGCACGCACGAGTTCCTGGCGGCATACCTAACATGCGGATCGTGCAATTGCACCATTGGTCTTGGGGCATGTCAAATTACCTTTTTCACCACTTTGGACACCAGATCCAGCCACCCTGGGCCTACGATCAACTCGAGGAAAACGGATCTCATGACATCTCGTGTGCGGCGGGGACGTCCCTATCCAGCAAGCCATGGAGGATAATGATGGGGCGGCCGGGATCAAAGACTTCGCCTGAGAAAAAGTGGTCGCGGCCTTCCTCTCTGGAGGACTTGGTGATCGGCAGCGGGTCGCCGTATTCGGAAGGCCGCAGTCTGAGTGCGGGACTATTTTCTATTCACTGCACTGCCTGTACTTACCTACAAAGTTACTCAGGATGGCTTCTGGGACGTGAACATGCTGCCCGTTGCATGACGTGATGAGCTGTTCGGCTTCTTCCGGCGGGAAGTAGCCTTTGTCCTTATAGATGTTTATTCGCAGCTCGAAGACACGGCTGTCGGCTTCCGGATGAAACTGGGTCGCATAGATGTTGTTCCTGTACCGGATCATTTGGTAGGGGCACGGCTCGGAGGTGAGAAGAAGTGAGCAGCCTTCGGGAAGTTCCTGGACCGCCTCCTTATGGCCGACGAAGGCCATAAATTTGTTCGGCAGATCCTTGACCAAAGGATCGCTTTTCCCATCGGTTGTCAGGATGCACTCCACCGCGCCGACATCCTCGCCATAGCGCTCCTTGCCGACCTTCGCGCCGAGGTGATGGGCGAGAATACCGATGCCGTAGCAGCATCCCATAAAGGGGAAATCAGCCGCCGCGATGGCCGGCATGAGTTTCAGGATCGAGTCCTCGATGCGCCGCTCGGCTTCGTTTTTTTGATCGACGGGGTCGCTGACGCACCCAGGACCGCCGCCAACAATAACCCCGGCGTAGTCGTGCAGCTCAAAGCCAGCACGAATCGGCTCGCGGTCTAGCCGGATACGCACAGCCTCGGACTGGGCCAGTCCGGATTTCTTCAGGATGGCATCGAATTCGTTGTCCGCGGCGGCCGTTTCAGGTCGCAGTTGCAGGATAACGAATGGCTTCATTTTGTGAGATCTCTGGTTGGGTAAGAGGGAGTTCTAGAATGGCGGTCGCGTCAGTCGTTATGTGGCAGTTGCGCAGTGAATGGTATCAGCGGACATAGCAAAGGTGAACCTCCCAAGGGCTTGGCTACGAATGATCGTGTTGGGGCAGGGGTGGCGGCAGCCGCCATGCTGCGAACCGTACAAATTTTTAAATGGTCGAATTGTATATGTAGCTAATGGCTCATGCAGGGAGGACTGGTGTCCTGGCTACGGTAAAGACTATTCGGGTGTTTTATGATCGATCCGACGCTGTCGTGGCCCAGTCGATGCTTCAGGCTCATGGAATCCTTGCAATTTTGCCAGACTGGTTTCAAACGTCCAATGCGTGGCACTATACATTTGCCCTACAGGGGATCCGGCTTTGCGTCCTGGATTGTGACGCGTCAATTGCGGCTGAGTTGTTGAAGGCTGTGCCGGGCTATGAAGAACCTGAAACCAAGCCATCAATTACAAACGGACTCATAGCTTTTCTCTGCTTCTATTTCGCTGGGATTCCATACCCAGTTCGACGACGCGCAGTGCCAGACTAACGATTGCTCACAAATAGCTGTCCCCGGTCAGGCTCTGCCGTTCGTCAGAACTCGTGCTCGGCCGGATCTCCTTCAAGAGCGAACATCAACGACCACAAAGTCAATCTGGCCCGAGCCAACCTTTTCATGTCCCCTTATGTGCAACGGTGGATTTGGGACGGCGACCGCGGCATACCACCCTTCGATAGCTTTGTGCCCGCAGCCCCCAGCCACATTGGCCGCACATCTCAAACAACTGCCTGGAGACGTGACGGCTCGCCTCATGCAACCGCCCCACCTTCCGTCCACGGAAGGAATCGCAACATTCTCAATTTGTCGATCACGATTCTGAGTACTGCCCCACAGAAAGCTAGTGAGCAGGAGAGCCGGAAATGTCAGCAGCGAGCAGCCGTATTCGGCTGACGCCCACTCGATGCAGCCCATTGCAGCAAGGCAGAGGGAGGGGACATGCGGCGCGCTTCCTACGCGGCACTACTTCACTTTGCTCGCGCATCACGCACCGGTTGCCTCAACGGCAGCTTTCCGATCGGTTCGCTGAAAGCCGGTGAAGTCTTCTAACGGGTAGAGTTGACCCGTTGCTGCCGTCAGCCATTTGGACTGCAGATCTAGCTAATCAGATTGAGTCGGCGCTCGGTCAGCTATCTTGGAGGTGTAGAGAAAATCCATATCTGGCTTCTCGGTGGCAAAAAAATGGACCCCGATATAGGCATGGCTAAACGCTGCGACGACGATCGCAGCCGCCGAGTTAAAGCCAACAGCTATGGCCCAGAACAATAAGAAGGCATAGAGGTACATACCGTTACTGGTGAAGCGGAAGATGCCTTCATTCACAAGCGGCATATGACGGTATTGCTCCTCGAAATGGTCAGCTCCTGCAGCACGCGCCATTCCGAAATATCGCTGCACGCTGTACATGGCGTAAATGCCCGGAAGAGCCAGTGTGGTCGTGATCACGGCCTGACTGACAGGGTCGAGGTTGAGACTGCCTCGGTCCAACCACGCCAATACCGCAAGACTAATGAATCGGCCACCAAACAGAACGAAGAACGCGGCCAGATATCCCCCAAAGCCAATCGTCTTGCTGATTGCTGAAGACCGTAACTCCAACCGCCACGTGAGCCATACGAAAATCTGGTGCAAAACCGGGAATGCAGCGGCGGTCCAAAAAGCAATGGGGAACGGCCGTCCTAGCATCGTCCACGCCAACACGAGCGCCGCGAGCAATAAAGCCAAACAGGCGAAGTGCAGTACTTGCCCAGACCAGAGGCCGGGTGGAGGATTTGTGGTTGAGGTACCAAGCGCCATGGCCAAAAGCATACAATCAGAATTAAAGAAAGAAACGGCCTAGCCTGCTCTTGGCCCATCGCGTCGTTATCGCTCTATCTGCACATGTCTGCTGTTACCAGAAGCAGACATCAACGCTAGGCAGGACTCGAGCCGGCGGAAATCCCCTCCTGTACAGCGGAGGATTTGGAGCGGAGCCTCACGGCGCGATAGCGGCCTCATCAAGTTCTAGTGCCCTAATCCCTGTTGTTTCCATAAAGCAGCTGGCTACCATGACGCCCGCCATCTTCCCACCTTCGAAAAGCATGTAAGGGAGTTCGCACTTTTCTTTCCGCCACGCGATCCAACTGCGCTGCATCGCCTTCAGCTTGTTGTCGTTTTTCTTTGAAAAGTTTGCCATCAACTGCTGGTAGCGGTCATTCAACATCTCGTCCCAGTAGGCCGCTTCGCGCTTCATACAGTCCTTGATACCTGCTTGGTTCGCCATTTCGCGCAGAGTTTCGCACACTCTTGTTGCTTCACCGATGCATACTCTGGCGTGCTGCGAATTGCGCTGCGCTTTTTCGATACACGCTTCGATCGTCGCCTTGTCTTGGAGCGCGTATGCGTCGCGCGAGGCCGCCGCAGCATTGCCGGCGATCACAATAAGCGAAGCCATAAAGGTAAGAGCGGCACAACGGAATGATAAAGTCATGAGGCAACCTTCAAACTATTACTTAAGGATCGACAGCGCCCATGGGTATTCTGCATGTTCGCAATTGAGGGCTACTCGGTCAGGGCATATCGAAATGCACCAAGACCGCCGCATTGGCGAGAACAATGGCGTCGGTGCCGTCTGCGTTAGGCACTTCCAGTCCGCCTTGCTGAGTTGATACCGTCACTGACCCGTAGGGCAATTCACTGGCGACCGCATGGTGGTCGACTTTATCGGGTTCGGGGACACCCACCACCACCTGGATACGCATGTCGTCACGCCTTTTTCCCAGAATACGGAATAGGCTGAGGCTGGAATGCCGGATGGCATCGCTGACGGCTCTGCGCGCCGCGAGCGTATAGTCGCGTCCATGCACGTCGACCCCCATGCCCATTTCTGTAACGCAACGCTCTAGTGCCATTCCGTCCTCCTTTGTTCGGTACGCCCCGCCAATGATGGCACAAGCTGTTCTCAAATCAGTCCACATGGCAATGTCCGCTGCTGCCCCATCGCGTCGTCATCGCTCGATCTGCCCATGTCTGCTGTTACCAGAGGCAGACATCAGTGCTAGGCAAGACCAGCCGGCGGATGACGGCTTCTGTATAACGGCGGAGTTGGGGCAGCGACCGCAGCATACGAGCCTTCGACAGCTTCGGGTAAAACTCGGCTATTTGCGCTGATAGGCGGCACTTCTGGTTCACATCCAGCAACCAACTTCAAGCAGTTTATTGTCGGCTTTAGGTTTGTTCGTAGACTAGTGTGTGGTGCTGGCTGAGGTCAGCGTCGGGCCACCTTCGACCTATCTGTATTTCCAAATGAACGGTGAGAATGCTGGCTTTTCTGCCAATCCGGCGACAACTTCTGACAGCTGGCAAGCGGACAAATCAGGTGTTCGTATTAATGCCGGTCGGCAAGTCCTGAAATGGCGTGTCCGCGTAAGTGACCGGAGGGTGTTTATGGCGATCCATTTACTCGCTTCTCCGTTTTTTCGATTAGCAACAGAGTGCTATAGCAATTTTCAAGTTTCCGAAGATCATCCCAGCATTGTTTTTCACGGACAACCTTTACGGCCTCAGCCATTCGCGGGTCTCGACACCCAAAATCCAACAGCAGATTAAGGATCTCCAGAACGTACGTTTGGCAAATCAGTGGATAATCCGATTTTCTTCCAACCCGGTTTTGAAACGCGGACAAGATTGTGGCAGCACTTAAAAATATGATGGATCAACATAAATTCGGCAGCACGTTCTAGCATTTGACGGACTGCCTTTGATTTTTTTCTATGGGAATTTCCGCAAAAGCCTTCAGGGCTTTCACGACGCCCATGTGGCAGGTGTGGCGGCCCCAGCATATTTCCCAATTGCCGTATGGCCAGCTGGACGGTGTTTTTCCCTCACCGTCGTCGAAGCGCTGGTACTTAACAATCCAGTCGATAACGGATTGGACTCTGGGATCGTCGAGAAAGTCGAAGCGGACAAGCACCCAGAGCATATTGCCGGTCAGACAGGGAATAACGCCACTTGCCAGTCCGCCATTGCGCCCTCCTCGTTGCGAGAAACCGCGGCTTGTGAGGTGCTGGGCGTTTTCCAGCATGAATTCGCATGCGACCTGAATGCGTTCATCGCGCGCATCGGCGCCCATTGGCCGCCGGGTTCCTGCAGCTCGAGAATTGCGTTTACAGGGGGAGAAACATTGATGGTTCGACTGACTGCAGAACATCCAGATCATGTTCCGAGCGGTCCAGCAGGAAGCGCAGCGTGTTCAGGCGCACGCTCGGATTTTCCGGCTCAAGAATCCATTTCAAGGTGGCTTCGCTGATGTCAAATCCGTCTGCCAAAACCAACACTTCCAAAGGGGGGGATTTAGGGAGAGTCTAGGAACTGAAACTACATTCTCAAAAACGGGGCGCTTTGGGCTCTTTGTCTGCGTGAGCATATCGAGGCCGACGCTGCTTTGGGTCAATCGCAGCCCGCACCACAAAGGCCACACGTATCAGATAGCCGCCTGGAGATAGTGACATCATGCCGCTGCGCAGGATATCAGCTCGCTCCTAGCAGCCCGCCACTCCTCCTCACCCGACCTTCTTCACCGCCTTATACAGCAGCTCCAGGTCCTCGGGGCGGGACATGCGGTGTTCGCCGTCGGGCACTTCGATCAGTTCGATGCAATCGGGGTTGACGACTTCGCGTATCCGGCG
>DAOUZE010000472.1 GCA_030665765.1 Filomicrobium sp. | reverse complement strand
TAATTGATATTGCCTCCAGTTAATCGGTTTCAGCTCACTTGTATTGAAGAGTCTACCAAATAGGTTGCGAGCCCCCGCAACCAATCAAGCCACCCGTCTACTGAAACGAGCGGAGGCCTTAGCGTCCGCTTATTGATGATGTTGTTGCAAAAGTCGGGCGCGTGACGCGTTTTTGCCCTCGGGCAGCAGCCTGGGAGTGCGGACCTGCCCAACGGTTGTTCCGGCTGCCCCTTGGTCCTCATGCTGGGATGGGTTGGAAGGTCAGCTTCGCCAAGCGCCTGAGGTTCTGGGCAATGGCGGCCAGTGTGAACTCGTTTTGTGCGCCCCTTGGTCCTCGCAACCGCAGCCGGTTGAGACCGAGGATGCGTTTGAGATGGGCGAACAGCATCTCGACCTTGCGGCGTTCGTGTTGGGTTTGCTGATGCTTTTCGGTTTGCGCAAGAGCCCGTGCCACGTCACGTGCGGGCTCATAGAGGCTGCGTGTTACCTTCCGCCTTGTCGAGTTTGGACAGCACCGATCTTTGCGCGGACATGCTTGACAATCGCGGCGATCGGCAAAGTAGCGTAAGGCCTCATCGGCATATCGTCGCCCGATTTGCTTAAGCGTCTTGCCAGCCGGACAGATATACCTGTTGGTCTTGTCATCGAACCTGAAGTGGGCCCGTGAGAACGTCCCATCGCCGCGGTCAGACTTATCAAGGACAGGGATGTGCGGTGCGATCCCTTTGTCGTTGACCAGCCAATCAAGATTGGGCGCGGACCCATAGGCTGCGTCTGCTGCGAGATAATCTGGCTTCAGTCCAAAGCGGTCCTACGTTCGATCAATCATGCGCCGCGAGGCCTCGACTTCGGCCTGCCGGATCGCACGGGAGGCCTGGACATCCACGATAATGCCGAACGTCACGTCGATCAGATAGTTGTCAGCATAGGCGAAGATCGCCTTGTCGCGCTTGGCGCCGGTCCATTGCGCTGCCGGATCGGCAGGCGAAACGAATTTCGGCGTCGTCTTGCTGGCCGAGCCAAAGGCGGCCGCATCAAGCGTGGCCAGATATTCTCGGGTTGCGCGGTTCGCCGTCTCGGGATCGATGTTTTTGGTCCAATCCTGGCCTCTGACCGAGCGGCGCCGGTTGGCATCTGCTTCAATAAGGCTCGCATCGACAGCGAAACCTTCACCGCCAACCAGCCCCGCGGCGATGCATGAGGCAACAACACGCTCGAAGACCAGCCTCAGCACATCGCCGTCAGCAAAACGTTCGTTACGGGCCCGCGAAAACGCAGAATGATCGGGAACGTTGTCTTCAATGCTCAGCCGGCAAAACCATCGATAGGCGAGATTGACTTGTACCTCGCGAACGAGCGCACGCTCCGAGCGGATGCCAAAGATATAACCGAGGATGAGCATGCGAAGCATGAGTTCGGGATCGATCGAGGGGCGACCCAGATGCGAGTAGTGACAGGCGAGTTCTTGGTGAACCCAAGATAGATCCAGCACTGCCGCAATCTTGCGGACTAAGTGGTCCGCAGGTACGGCATCATCGAGATTGAACGCGTAGAAGAACTGATCCTGGTCCCGGTTAAGCCGCCCCATCATGCGATCTCTCCCCCTCTATCCCGTTGGAGGAGACGGAATCACTGTTCGCCAGCAGCTGCAACGGACTTTTACAACAACATCTGATCAAAGCGGACTTGGCGGCCTTCTGACGAACTCAGCTCATCCCTGTTCCGCTTTGCCTTGGGAAACAGACATCGCGCGGCGCGACAGGTATGTCTGCTTTGGGTAAAATTCGGGACATGCGAGTTACCGCACCAGCGCACATCTCCGATGTCTGCTTTGTCCACATTGCGGACCTCAGCATCGTGCGGAAGCGCCAAGCTGCGCTATCGGAATTGAGCAAAATCGATCGTGCGGATCGAACGATCTGCCAGTTGATGAATATCATGGCGCCACGCCTCCACTCCCATAGTCTTGGACTTTAGTCGCAACGAATTGCGATCACCGGCACAGCCAAAAGCTTCTTGCCGCGCCCTCTCAGGCGGCCCTGATTAGTGGAGTATGAACGCATGTTAAAGCGTAGTCTCAGCGCATTCATTGCAGTATCAGCCGTCGGTCTCACATCATTGGATGCGCAGGCCATCAGCCTCGGTGAATTTGAATACAGCAATAGCTGCGTTCAATGCCATGGGGTCTCAGGAAAAGGAGACGGGCCACTCGCCGGGTATTTGACCGAGTTGCCGTCAGATCTGACCGTCCTGCAGAAGAACAATGGCGGGATTTTCCCCGTGAACCGGGTCTACAAAGTCGTTGATGGGAGCGAAAATGTCCGCATCCACGGACCGCGCGATATGCCCGTCTGGGGGGGCAGGTTCCGAGCTAGAGTTCAAGATGACGAAGATGAGGGCTTTTCCTCGGATGAGGATATTCGCGATTACTCCAGGGCGCGGATCCTAGCTTTGATCGAGTATCTGTCAACAATACAGACAGATTGAGCTTGTGAAGTTCGTCGT
>DAOUZE010000350.1 GCA_030665765.1 Filomicrobium sp. | reverse complement strand
GTGTATCGCCTAGCCATCGCCCATAGCGAACCTGAGCCAGCTAAATACTCAGCCAGAACCACAGGAATGACTTCGCCCTCACGCCTGGTAAAGCGAGTAACGGGTTCGGCATCTAGCCAATTGACGGTCAGCATAATGCCTTCGCGCTTCCAAGGCAGGAAGATAGTATCGTCTGCGGTCAGTGGTCTGGCGCATTTGAAGCTAAAGCGAACCTCGTAGGTGCCCCGTTCACCGGTTGGGTTTCCCTGAAGACCACAGCGCTCTGGCAATCGGATAGTGGTAATCAGATGGGCCAGGCGTTGCGGGACCTTGGAAACTAATGAGTAGGCGCCATCGCCTTTCTCCACTAGTTCGCCCTTGTCAACGCCAAGCGTGTGCGCACCTGCGAAGTCAGCGGAGAGGAGGATCGACAGAAACGCGATTACAAGGAAGCGGGTTAGCATAGCGTTATTGCGCACCACCATCGGAAGTATCTTCGACGATGATCTGGTAATTCCGTTTAAACTTAGCGACCTCGCGATCTATAAGCTCGCGGCTCTTCGCCGATATCCATTCCGTCTCAAGCCAGTGAGAGGTACTTTCATATGTTGGAAGTTCTGGCTCATTGCGTCCTGTTATGCGAATGAAGTGGTTGCCGCGAGGCGATTGAAATGGACCGTGCCATCGATCGTCCCCGATCGTCATTACTTTCTTCGCGATTTTGCCGCCAAATAATCCGACCAATCGGCGCTGATCGATTGAAAGCATGCGGCGCTCGCGCAAATCCGGAAGGTCTCCCAATTTGCTGTGATCAGCGCCCGCGTTGAGTTTGGAAACCATGTCAGCCGGCGGCTCGCCTTTGAAATATACGTGGTCCAGGTCAAAGCTGCGTGGGCTTTTGAATCGCTGAATATTGGCGGTAAAGAAATCACGTAATTCCTGTTCGCTCGGTTGGCCAATGTCACCGGCGATGAAGAATCGCATGTTCTGGACCATAAGGCGACGGATTTGCGAGGAATTTGCAAAGCCTTGCTTGCGGGCTTCACGGACAAGAACTTCTTCTTCAATGAAGTTATCTATCGATGCTTGAGTTTCTTCCTGCGTAAGCTTGCGCAGCAAGAGCTCGCTGCGCTGCTTGATCAGAAAATCCGCTGTTGCTCTATCGACGCTAATGATTTCACGTGTATTGCTCCCAAAGAGAGCCTGACCAGCGAACAGCAACAGCGCAAGAAAAGCGAAATGGACCAGTGGTTCCCGACTTATCATGTGCCAGGCACGCATGAAAATACCGCTATTCAAAATCGAAACGATGCCCACCAAAGTATGCTGATATAGGGAGTTCCCCGCAAGCCTGAGCCTTGAACTAGCAGAAACCGAGAGCTCGATAGAGAGAGGCCGATCTAGTAAGATCTGGACCGGCAACACCTTCCTCTCGTCTCTGATTGGCGGCTACCACCTACGGACCGTTTTGGTTCCGTCAGGTATTGAGACCCACAGCGAACATATGCGGCCCTACGTTGACCCTTTTTATTCTACTCCGTGGCTTAATGCTTCGGGGGCAAGATAGTTGGGATCTGTAATACCTTTTTTTCTCGCCGCTATGCCCGCCAAAGTGGCTCGGATTAGGCGATCCATCACAACGCCAGTAGTCGTGTGTCCATCATCAAGAAGAGGATTGTACTCACCAAATTCGGCGCCAATCACTTCGTTCTGAGCCGCCAATCCACGAAGCAGTCGAGCAGCCTGCGCGGCCCGGATACCACCGATTGCCATAGTGCCTACCGCGGGTGCATCAGCCGGATCGATGCCGTCCATATCCACGGAAATGAATAGCTTTTTGCCCTTCAGCTCATCAAATATCCGTTGCGCGAATTTATCAAAACCATCGCGCTGGACCTCAGCCATGAAGTGATATCGCAACTTATTGTCGCGCATCCACTTTAGCTCAGACGCACTCGGGGCTGGACTGCGAAGGCCAACCGAAACCAAGTCTTCCCCATTGACGAGGCCGAGCTCGACGCCGTTCTTGAGCATGCTACCGTTATGGACGAACATGCCGTTCGATGCGGGCTGGGCATCATAGTGAGCGTCGATGTGAAACATTGCAAAGCTCTTAGGCCCATGATGCTTGGCCAACGCCATGAACCAAGCGTACATCTGCACGTGAGTACCGCCAATGCCAATCGGGATTGCTCCAGATTCCTTTATTTCTCCGATGACCTTTGCGAGTTCTTCAAGCGACCGCTGATTGTGGAGAATGTTGGCAGCAGCATTTCCGTAGTCGGCAACGACGAGCTCTTTGAAATATTCAATCCGAGTGAAGGGGTCCGTTCCGGCATAGGCACCCGGAAAGAAAATAACCTGTGTCAGAGCACGCATCTTGTTGGCGGCGTATTTTCCACCTTGGAGATACTGTGAGTCGCCAGACGACCCAAAGACCGCCACATCAACCTTGCCGGCCTTGAGGTCTTCACTGTTAAATGCCATTGGCATCCCCCAAAATGTTGGGAACATCGAGGTGAAGACGCCGGACGCATACCGCTGAGGATTCACCAGGCCAGGCTCACGCTTAGGATCCTTCGATGTATCTCTCCTCGCACGCCAGTCCTCACTGGTGCTAGGTTCCAACTTCAGGACAAGAGGATTCTTCGGGTCTCGCCACGGCATCCATTCCAGGGGAATGCCATCCTGGATCTTAGCGCCCTGCGCAAACGCTCCCAAACCAGGGCAAAACACCAAAACAGAAAAGAGCATACATATCAGAAAATTAGGCGCCTTCATAATGTCGTACTCCGCTTAAAAATTGATCTGCTCGACGCACTCATCGGCACGTAGGGAAAAACGCATTGTAAAAGGCCTATTCAGATCACGATCCGACGTCAAACACTTCGCCAATAAGCTTGATCTCGATCCTGTCTATCGTCAGAGGTTTCGGGATAGTAGAGCGTTTGAGCTAAGAGAGGATCCAGCCCATCGGATTGCTCTTCATGCCGCAGCTTTGAAGTGGTTGCGGCGGCGTTGTTCGATGGTACAGCGTTTGATCTCCTTTCGCATTTCCAGGATGTTTTGGCCTCTCCCGAAGTAGACCTCTGCGGGCATCAGATTGTCCAGGCTTTCGTGATAGCGTCGGTGATTATAGTGGTCCACGAAGACGCCGACCGCGCTCTCTAGATCACCGGGCAGGTAATAGTTTTCAAGCAGCAAACGGCTCTTCAGCAAGAGATGCCAGCGCTCGATCTTGCCCTGGGTCATCGGATGATAGGGCTTACCTCTGGTGTGTTTCATGTCGTGCTCGCCGAGCCATTCCGACAGATTGCTAGCGATGTAGGATGGACCGATGTCGGATAGCAGACGAGGACGATGCTTGATGGTGACATCGTCAAGGCCTGACGCCTGCAGCGCCAGCTGCAACGTATCGGTGACATCCGAAGCGACCATTCCGCTGCACAACTTCCAAGTTACAATGTAGCGCGAGAAGTCATCCAACACCGTCGATAGGAAACACCAGCCCCAACGCACGACCTTCCGGTAAGTAAAGTCGGTCTGCCAGAGCTGGTTGATGGCCGTTCTCGGGTTCTTGAACTTGTCAGCGGCCTTTAGGACGATGAAGCCCGGACTGGTGATCAGGCCATGCCCCTTCAATATCCGATACACGCTGGATTCCGAGACGAATGAACGCTTCCGGTTGGTGAAGGCCACGGCCACTTCACGGATAGCGTCTGCCTGGATTTGAGCGGCAATTCAATTTACTGATGGAGCGAACAGGCCTGAAGCAAGACGCCATGACCAACACCAACCGCAGCGGCTATAGCCTCTGCCAGACAGCGATCTGCATAAGATTTATTCTCAGTCATGGCCAAGAA
>DAOUZE010000288.1 GCA_030665765.1 Filomicrobium sp. | reverse complement strand
CGATGTGGCTCGGCTCGACAGAGACTGGACTATTCGAAATACGGCTGAGCGGACCAGCCTCCGATGTTTTGGGTGAGAAAGCCGCATCGCTGATGGAAAGCCTGCGGGAGATACCCGGAATCATTGACGTCAGACAGGATTGGGAAAATCGTTTACTCCGGGTCAATGTCAAAGTGGATCAGGCGCGTGCCCGGCGGGCCGGTATAACCTCACGCGACGTGGCAAATTCGCTCAATTCGCTGATCAGCGGTGCAGAGGTTACCCAATACCGTGAAGGTGACGAAGAAATTCCTGTCATTCTGCGGAGCACGAAAGCCGAGCGGACGAATGTCTCGGCGCTCTACAATATAAACATCTATTCAAGCACCCGCGGCACCGCCGTTCCATTGGAACAGATAGCCGACATTAAGGGTGATTGGGAATTCTACCGTATTAAGCGGCGCGGACAGCAGCGAACGGTGACCATCAGCGCCAAGCACCCCACGCTGAAGGCCGGCCAGATCTATACCGCTTTGAAACCGGCGATAGAGTCTCTCGATCTCCCGCCCAACTATGAATGGGCATTGGGTGGCGAACTTGAGCAGTCGGTAAAAGCACAACGCTATCTGTTTGCCAACATGCCGTATGCTTTCGCGGGCATCATCCTGTTGCTGGTTTGGCAATTCAACTCTTTCCGCCGGGCCGCCATCATATTGCTGACCATTCCACTCACGTTTATCGGCGCCACCATTGGCTTGATCGTTATGAATTCGGTGTTCGGGTTCATGGTCATATTGGGTCTGCTGAGCCTCGCCGGTATTATCATTAATAACGGTATCGTCTTGATTGACCGAATTGACGTTGAGCTCGACAGCGGGCGCGAGCCCTATGACGCCATCGTCGCGGCCTGTCTTGCACGACTGCGGCCCATTCTGATGACAACGGTAACCACGATCCTTGGCCTGATGACGCTTATTGTATCGGTGGACCCGCTATTTTACGGAATGGCGGTAGCCATCGCCTTCGGCCTAGGTGTGGCGACCATCTTTACCCTAGGCGTGGTGCCCGTGCTCTACGCGGTGTTCTTCCGCGTCCAAAACCCGCCCAGTCCGGGACCCGAGAGAGCACAGCCAGCCGCTGCGCTTCCAGTCAGATAAAGATTAAAGCGCCGAGCGGAGCTAATTCGCGACGTCCGCTTTGTGGACATTGCGGACATTGCCGATGCGCGCTGGGCCCGACGTAGGGATGTCCGCTATCGGGTGCAAAGCGGAATATGTAGGAGCTGCATCCTGCTGATGACTGCCAGGTCCGCTTTGATCAATTAGCGGACGTTTGAGAACTACCAATTGGGCGCCTGCGGAGGGCGAGCTTTTTTTAGAATCTGACGCACCCGAAACGACGAGCGCCAGCATCAAAAAGGAAATTGCAGCAATCCAAGCGGCGATGATCCTGAATCCGATCCGAACCCAATGTTGGGTGAAGCGCTCCGTCAACCAGCCTACACCGCCGGTTGAAAATAGGAGCGCAAGGTTTGCGCCAACAAAAGAGCCTACGAGCGAAATCAATGTTGCACGCCAATGTCCAGGATCTGGTGTCGAGAGGACACCTACTAGCAGACCGGCACCTCCCGTTAGCACCAACCAGGGCAGAAAAAGGCCATTTGGGAGAAGCGCTGCTAGCGAAGCTGCAATAACGCAAATAGCCAGCAACCAAGCATTCTCGGTCCCTTGCATGCCGGCCGTTTGTCCAAGAAGCACGCCGGCGAAACAGCATATGGCAAACACAATCCAGCACACCAGAAAGTCACGGGGGAACTTCTGACCGAGCATGAGCCCCAATGCCAACAAGGCCAGCAATTGTGGCGGTGTTGAAAGCGGATGCAGCATGCCGACATAGAAGCCCATGAGTCCAGGTATGGGCGCATGAGCGGCGGCGTCCGTGGGCGCAAGGGCACACGCGACGGCAATAGCTCCGGGGAGGTAGCGGCTAGACAATACCGAACAAGAAGGCAAGGCCAACCACCGAAATCACCCCGCCGCCGGCTCGGACAGCGTACGCGCCAAACGGCCATGCAATGAGCAATCCAAAGACGATCCCAATCAAGTGTAAGAGACCAGTGGCGATCACGAAGCCTGCCGCATAAGCGAACGAATTGGTAGCTTCCGGAAGCTCAATTCCGTGAGCGTATCCGTGGAAGACAGCGAACACTGCGACGATAACGTTCGCGGCCCACAGTGGAAGCTTTGCGGCGAAAAGAATGAGCAGCCCGAGCACCACCGCGGATGCCGCGATGCCCGTCTCAACGGCCGGTATGGGAATGCCTATTATTCCGAGCGCAGCTCCAAAAGACATAACAAGTGGAAATACCACTGGTAAGAGCCAGATCGCGGGAGGACCAAGAAACGCCCCCCACATGCCGACGGCGACCATTGCTACGACATGATCCCAGCCTAAGATCGGATGAGTGAAACCGCTGATGAACCCGCCAGCGAGGCCCCCTTCTGTGTGCGCCTCAACACTGCCCGGCGCCAGAATTGATGCAATAATTACAACCCCAAAAATAACGAGACGGGTTGCCTCTGACATGCGTCACCACTCCCAAGCTCAGTGTTTATCTTCCGACCCAAAGATTATTGCTCTGACCGATATACTGCGAGGCGCCTATAGACGCTCGCAACGGACGGCAGGCTACTCAGTCGCATTCAGATGAATTCGCAAACGAACATTTCAAAGTTATTCTGGCAGCTTCCTCTCACCTATCTTGGCTTGATTTCGATGCGCGTGCCAGCCAATGCGCACCAAATCGGCTTTGGTGATCAACTGCTGCAGCCAGTCACCCTATTTCACTGCCTTCTTCCGCTGCTAGCAGTAGGGCTGCTAAGCAGACAACAGCCGAGAGTCCAGATCAACGGCCTTGTGGCTCTGACTCTTGGCTTGGGCCTCACCGTTGGACTTTCTTGCAGAGTCTATCTCGATCTGTCCCAAAGCCAATTGATCTTTGCTCCAATAATCGCGGTATTTGCCGGGAGTTTGGTCGCAATCGCCCGCCCTATATCGGAAGTGATCCTTTACCTGCTATTTGTATCACTGGGTATCGCGATCGGCGCCAACCTCTCGCTCGAAACCACAGACTGGATTGATTTCGCCCAAACGCTCTTCGCCGCCTTCATTGGGTCCATCACCGTACTGCATGTGATGGCGACGACAGCGGTCCCGGCATCAGGAGAGTGGCACCGAGTCGGACTGCGCGTAATGGGATCATGGATTTTCGCGTGCGCCATCATGGTCATCGCATTGGAGTTGCGAATGCTGACGTGATGCTCTCCAATGGAACTAACCAAAACTAGCTTGGCGGCGGTCATTCCCTGAGGCAGAAGCAGAACACGTGCAGCCTGCGCATATCAGAAGACCGCGTTGTCCGCTTTGATAAATGTGTGGACATATACCGCTTGTCGCTCCTTAGCCTTCATCGGCGGGGAGACATCCATTAGCTGAAAGCAAGCCAGTCTGGTTTGAAGATTAGGAGAACGCCAATAATGACCATGGCGGTTCCGCCTATCAGATGTGAATACCGCGAATAGCTTGCAGTCAGGCCGGTCGCCTGCAGTGTCACCATGGCAGTAATGAATATAATAGCGTCATCAGCCAAGAAGACCGAAATATAGAGCAAAAGATAAGCGTAGTACTGCCCTGTCGGGAGGTCGCTCAGTGACAGGACATTTGTAAACACCGCAGGAAGGCCCGCCGAACATAGCAGCTCTATAAGGTTGACTGCGGCGGCTAACACGACAATTCCTGCAAGTGCCAGCCAGAAGTTCTCCTCTTGTACTGTTCGTTTAAGCGCATCCATGATTGTGCGCCGCTCTCCAGAATTGGTCACCTTACAAACAGCATCTGGATTGAGTGCAAACTCACGGAGATAATAAGCTCCGCCCACGAGCGCGAAACCGCCAACCGCAAGCCGGATCCATAGCAGGGCACCTAATAACAAGAAGATGTTCAGCCAGGCGGAGAGAAATAGAAAATAGACCAGCGCCGAGGTAAAAAGGAAGGTTCCCCCAAGAATCCACATGCGTGCTTTGTTTTCCATGCCAAGAAGTAGGCCTGTCAGGAAAACAAGGACCCACATGGCGCACGGATTAAAACCATCTACGGCCGCTAGGAGGACCGTCAACACCGGTAGTGACAGTGCACGCGTGTTGACTTCCCCAATTACAGGCAAGTCGATCTGAGCCGGCAGACTTGGTCGTGTAACAGGTGCACTCTGGGTATCACTCGCCGGAGGAACATATCGTGGCTGGGAGAGCGACGCGGTGACCTCTTCGTAAAGATCGCGGCAGGGGACACCGATGCATTGTCGCGCAGCTTCTATTACCTGCGCACCCGTTGTCTCCGGAGCATCGAAGCCGATGAAAGGGCGTGGGCCGACGAGTATTAGCGGGACTCCCGGTTGCTTCACTCCGAGCCTTCTGTTGAGCGCCTCGAACTGCTTCGAGGCTAATGCGTCGGATTGAATGTCGTGATCGATCACCCGCAGCCATTGCAGTTTTCGGGCTTGGTCTCTGAGGAATGACTTCGCGCGCTGGCAATATGGACAGCCAGGTTCACTATAAACGTGAACGACCAGCCGTGGGCTGTCTGCCTTGCTGGCACTGTCCGCCTTTACTACGCATGGGAGCAGGAACAATGCGAATAAGAATAAGTATCGTATTTTTGGACCTAGCGTTGGCTGCTGACCTGCCGTCAATGTCGTGAGCATAGCGTCCCCTTGGCTCTGCG
>DAOUZE010000427.1 GCA_030665765.1 Filomicrobium sp. | reverse complement strand
AGAGACCGGACGGAAGTTCCGGAGCTTCGCGGGCGGCTGAAGCCGCAGAATGAGTAATTCCGGAGCAACCGGCAATGGAGAGCTACCGACCATGCACGACGCGACGACGGGTGCTGCGAAACCAGACAACCCGGTCTATCGGGACTGGCGATTTGATGTCGACTTCGAGCGGATTGCCTGGGCAACTTTCGACCGCGAAGGCGAGAGTGCCAATGCGCTCGGCCGGAGGCCGCGGGAAGAGTTGATGTGGATTCTTGAGCGGGTGGAGGCGGGTGCGCGGGATGGTTCGATACGCGGCCTCGTGATCATCTCGGGCAAGGAGAAGGGTTTTATAGTCGGCGCGGATATCCGGGAGTTCGCCGAACTCAAGACCGAGGCGCAAGTGATTGAAGCACTACAGCCGGTCAATCAGATGCTGGATCGCATCGAGAATTTGAGTGTGCCAGTTATTGCCGCGATCCACGGAGTGTGCGTCGGTGGCGGTCTGGAACTCGCGCTTGCCTGCCATTACCGCATCGCGACGCGCGATGACGCGACGCGTGTCGGTTTCCCCGAGGTGAAACTTGGCATCTTCCCGGGGTTCAACGGTACGGCCCGCTCGATCCGCCAGGCTGGACCACTGGCGGCGATGCAGGCGATGCTTAGGGGATCGATGATCCGAGCCAGCGTGGCCCGTGCGCAAGGGTTCATAGACCAGCTGGTCGAAAGCAAGGGTGCACTGCGCTGGGCCGCACGCAAGGCCGTTCTGCAGAAGCGCAAGTCAAAGCCGAAGCGCGGGTTTACGGGCCTGCTTGCAAAATGGCCAGCGCGTGGTTTCCTTGCTGGTAAAATGCGCGAAGAAACTAAGAAGAAGGTCCGCGAAGATCATTATCCCGCGCCGTTCGAACTCATTGAGTTGTTCGAAAAACACGGCGGCTCTTATGCGGAAATGAAGCGCGAAGAAACGGCTTTCTTCGCGCCACTGATGGTGTCGGATACGTCGCGCAACTTGCGGCGCGTGTTCTTCCTGTCGGAAGCTCTAAAGGCGCAAGCGCCAAGAGATCTCAATTGGAAGCCAAAAAGAGTGCATGTGATCGGGGCCGGGACTATGGGAGCCGATATCGCCGGCTGGTGTGTGGCGAGCGGGATGGAGGTGACGCTGCAGGATCTGTCGCCGCAACAGATTGAAAAAGGCGTCGCGGCTCAGGCAAAGTTGTTCAAGAAAAAGTTCCGTGCGAAACCCAGGCGGGATGCCGCGCATACTCGGTTGATTGCTGACCCGGACGGGCGAGGCATCGCCCGAGCCGATGTGGTCATCGAGGCCATCGTGGAGAAGCTCGAGGTGAAGCAGGCGCTATTCAAGTCGTTGGAAGATGAGCTCAAACCTGGGGCGGTGATGGCGACCAACACTTCGTCGCTCAAGATTGAGGATATCGCCGAACCGCTGAAAGACCCGGGCCGGTTGATCGGCATCCATTTCTTTAATCCGGTCGCGCAGATGCCACTCGTTGAGGTGGTACGCGGTCAACAAAGTCGGCAGCAAGAAGTCGATAAGGGCGCGGGCTTTGTAACAGCGATCGACAAGTTTCCGCTGGTAGTGAAGTCGGTGCCGGGTTTCCTCGTTAACCGGGTGCTGGCGCCTTACATGATGGGTGCGATGCGCCGCATCGATGAAGGCGAGGAAAAGGAAAAGATCGATGAGGCGGCACGTACCTTCGGGATGCCGATGGGGCCGATCGAGCTTGCGGATACGGTCGGGTTGGATGTGTGCGCGCATGTCGGCCAGATCCTCGGTCTTGGTAACGAGGTCGCGGGTGCCGCAAAACTCGTGACAAGCGGAAAACTCGGCAAGAAGACCGGTGAAGGGTACTACACCTGGAAGGACGGTAAGCCCGAGAAGTCCGAGCAGGCTCGCTTTGGCAATGGCGAGCTTGAGAAGCTTGGACGGGAGCTTGTCGAGCCGCTGATCAAGGAAGCGCAGCGCGCCCTCGACGAAGGTGTTGTCGAGAATGCCGACTTAGTCGATGCCGGTGTGATTTTCGGGACGGGTTTTGCTCCGTTCCGCGGCGGGCCGCTTCACTTCAAAGCCAACGAACGCGCCAACGCGGCGGCCTTGGCGGCTGCTGAATAGCGCGCGTCGTGTCGAACGAGCCGATGAAAACTATCGCCTTGCAATCAAGGCGACGCTAGGGAGCAAGAAATGAGCAAGTCGCTTCGCCGGGTGGCCGTAATTGGCGGTGTCCGTACTCCGTTTTGCCGCTCGGGAACGCTTTACTCCGATCTTTCCAATCTGGAGATGATGGCTGCGGCACTCGATGGGCTGGTCGCGCAATATGGTCTTGCCGGTCAGCATATCGATGAAGTGGTTGGGGGTGCGGTCGTCACTCATTCGAAAGACTGGAATTTGGCGCGCGAAGCTGTACTTGGGACGAAGCTTGCCAGTTCGACACCCGGGATCACGATGATGCAGGCGTGTGGGACGTCGCTACAAGCGGCGATGGGGATCGCTGCGAAGATCGCCGCGGGGCAAATCGAGAGTGGAATTGCTGTAGGTTCGGACACGACGTCGGATGCTCCGATAGTGTTCTCAAAGAAGTTCGCACATCGCTTGATCGAGGCCAACCAGAAGAAAACAACCTTCGACAAGGTCAAAGTCTTAAGTGGTACCAAGCCCGGTGATTTGGCACCGCGGCCGCCGGCGACCAACGAGCCGCGCACGGGTCTTTCCATGGGGCAGCATTGCGAATTGATGGCTAAGGAATGGCAGGTGCCGCGCGCCGATCAGGACCAGCTTGCCTTCGAAAGCCACGGCAAGGCAGCCGAAGCCTACACGTCAGGCTACATGGACGATCTCGTCGTGCCGTATGCTGGTGTATTCCGCGATAACAATGTGCGCAGTGATATCGAGCTTGAAAAGCTTGCGACGCTAAAGACGGTTTTCGATAAGTCCGAAGACGGGTCGCTGACGGCGGCTAATTCAACGCCGCTGACTGATGGCGCGGCCGCGGTGCTTCTTTGTTCGGAAGAGTGGGCGCGTG
>DAOUZE010000143.1 GCA_030665765.1 Filomicrobium sp. | reverse complement strand
TCGACGAAGTTGACGCCCTTGACGACACGGCCGTCCTTTACGTCTAGGCAGGGAATAATGCGGATCTTTAAGGTCATGGCAAAGAAGTAGCCCGGCGACAAATCGACAGCAAGCACCCGGTCATCATCAACCCTTCACCGTTCACCCGCCAGCCACGCAAGTGCGCCTCGACCAGCCGCCGCACCAGTAGCGAATGACGCCTGCAGAAGATATCCCCCGGTAGGCGCCTCCCAATCGAGCATTTCCCCAGCTACAAACACGCCCGGGCGCCGCTTCAGCATGAAGTTGGTATCGATCTCCCCCAGCGCAACTCCGCCCGCCGTTGAGATTGCACGGTCAATGGGTGCCGTCGCCGTGAGGTGCAGCGGCACCGCTTTGATAAGCCGCGCAAGGTCTTCAGGTGGCAATTGGCCGAGAGCATTGGGTAACGACAGCGCCGCCTCATGCAGTAGCCCGATCGCAACTGGCGACAAGCGCGCCGTCTTACGCAGATAAGTTGACAACGACTGCTTCTTGCGGGGCGCTTGTAGCAGTTTCGACAAGTCGCCCTCCGAAAGGTCCGGACGCAGATCAATAGTGATGATTGCGCAACCTTCCGTGGCGATGACTTCCCGCAAAACGGCGGACATCCCGTAAATCGCCCCGCCCTCAATCCCATTGGCCGTAATCAAAGCCTCGCCGCGAACCATCTCGCCGACGAAACTGATCTCAATTCTCTTCACCGGAACGCCTTGAAACCGCTCGCGGAAAGCATTCGACCAATCGGCGCAAAAACCGCAGTTGGACGCTCGAAACGCCACCACGTCGATCCCAGCTCCCCGCAGGATCTCAACAAAACTGCCGTCTGACCCAAGCCGCGCCCAACTGCCGCCGCCCAGCGCCAGAACCGCAGCATCGGTCATGACCGTGGCAGGCCCATCCGGCGTCTCTAACAGAAGGGCACCTGAAGGGTCCCAACCCAGCCAGCGATGTCGAGTCCTAACCGTGACACCGAGCTCATCGAGTCGCCGCAGCCACGCCCGCAACAGCGGTGAGGACTTCATGGACTTTGGGAAAACGCGGCCGCTGGAACCAATAAACGTCTCCTGGCCAAGTCCGTTACACCAGACTTCGATGGATGCTGGCGGCAACGCCTCGATCGCCGGACGCAAAACCTGTTCACTGACGCCGTATCGACTGAGAAACGCATCCAAGTTCTCACTGTGCGTCAGGTTGAGCCCACCTCGGCCCGCCATCAGGAACTTGCGCCCGACCGTCGGCATCCGCTCGAAGATGACGACCGAATGTCCCACACGGGCGATCACCTCGGCGGCCATTAAACCAGCCGGACCACCGCCAATAACGGCAACACGTGTCACTCGGTTGCTTCCGCCATAATCTCTGAAAGTAGCGCTTCGATCTTGGAAAGCGCCCTACGCGTGAGCCTTGAAGGTCCTGGAATCAGCCGCCGGTATCCGACAACAATCTGCCCCGGCGCCGATCGCTCTTCGAAAACAAACACAACGTAGGGGCAGACGGCAATGTTGTAAGGATTGGCGCTGACGGCATCGTGCGTGATTTTCGCCGAACAAAACTGCACATACTTCGCGCCAAGGAAGGGCGACTTCACACCCTTTTCGGTAACGCTGCCAACCGTCTCACTCGTCCGGTCGAGCATCGTGTCGACATGTCCGACATAGTCGATAACAAGCCCGCGGTTGATGATCGCAGCCTTCACGTCCTCTAGCACTTCAGCAAAATCACCTTCCTTGATCGCGGACTTGTAACCGCGCTTGTCCATGGCTCCGGCTGAACCCAACGGCGCAAGAAACACACCCAGCAACAAAACCAGCATCAAACAACGGAACGATTTCATCATGGTGGCGTTCCTCCATCAGTGGCTCTTCACAGCCAAAAGCGAAAAAGGCTCAGGCGCAATGATCTTTACTGGTAAGCCGCCCACTGACCACGTCATTGATCGCCATCAACCTGGCATCAATGCAACGCAGGCGGACTCTTTGAGCCGCAGAATCGCGCTGCAAATAGGCGATCTGTCGCTATCCACCGCCTCCCCTTTCACGTAACACTATTGATCACAGTCAGATTTGGAGAGGTTCCTCATGGACCTGCCGCTCGCCGTCGATTTGGCCCGCATCCAGTTCGCGTTTACAGTTTCCTTTCATATCGTTTTCCCCGCCTTCACAATTGGGCTTGCCTCTTATCTTGCCGTGCTGGAAGGCCTCTGGCTGATTACCGGCCGGCAAGTCTACATCGATACCTTCAAGTACTGGCTGAAGATTTTCGCCCTTTCATTTGCCATGGGTGTCGTCTCCGGCATCGTCATGAGCTACCAGTTCGGCACCAACTGGAGCGTCTTTTCCGACAAGACCGGCCCTGTCCTCGGTCCACTGATGGGCTATGAGGTGCTGTCAGCCTTCTTCCTCGAAGCCGGCTTCCTTGGCGTCATGCTGTTCGGCATGGATCGGGTCGGCAAACACCTGCATTTCCTGGCCACCCTACTAGTCGCATTCGGCACGTTCTTTTCCGCCTTCTGGATCCTTTCCGTGAACAGCTGGATGCAGACCCCCGCAGGCTACGCCATCAACGAAGTTGGCCAGTTCGTGCCCGCCGACTGGTGGGAGATTGTCTTCAACCCGTCGTTCCCTTACCGCCTGGTTCACATGGTGCTGGCGGCTTACCTGACCACCGCCTTTGTCGTCGGCGCGGTCGGTGCTTGGCATCTCCTGCGCGACAAGACCAATGAGATTGCCCGCCTGTCGTTTTCAATGGCGATGTGGATGGCTGTCGTGGTCGCGCCGATCCAACTCTTCGCCGGAGACCTGCACGGCCTCAATACCCTCAAGCATCAGCCCGCCAAGATCGCTGCCATGGAAGGCCACTTCGAAACCGATAGGGGGGCGCCCCTACTCCTCTTCGGCTGGCCCGACATGGAGGCTGAAGAGACCCGCTACGCCATCGGCATCCCCAAACTCGGCAGCCTCATCCTGACCCACGAATGGGACGGCGAGGTCAAGGGCTTGAAGGCTTGGCCGAAGGAGGAACGACCCTACGCGCCGGTTCTGTTCTGGAGTTTCCGGATAATGGTCGGCATTGGAATGCTGATGATCGCCATTGGCGTCTGGTCGCTGTTCTGGCGGTTCACGGGCCGTCTTTACGAACCGGGGCTCATTCACCGGGCAGCGGTGTTCATGGGGCCGCTGGGATTTGTCGCCGTGCTCGCCGGCTGGATCACGACCGAGATGGGCCGCCAGCCGTACACGGTCTACGGACTCCTTAAGACGACCGACTCTGTCTCCCCGCTGGCCGCGCCAGCAGTGGGGATTTCTTTGGCTGCCTTCGTAGTTGTTTACTTCCTCGTGTTCGGCGCTGGGATCTATTTCCTGCTGCGACTGATGGCCAAGCCACCCGAAACCGGTGAACCCGGCCTGCCACCAGGTGAACCCACCCGCTCAACAGGTATTACGCCGACCCCACCACTCAGATCCCCAGGCGAAGTCGGCGTTGTCCGGCCCGGCGAGTAGGAGGTTAGCATGGAACTCGATCTTGCATTCATTTGGGCCATCCTCATCGCCTTCGCCGTGCTTGCCTATGTCGTCCTAGACGGCTTCGACCTCGGCCTCGGAATCCTGTTTCCATTCTTCAGGAACGACCGCCAGCGCGACGTGGCGATGAACACCGTCGCGCCGATCTGGGACGGCAATGAAACTTGGCTGGTCCTCGGCGGCGGCGGTCTGTTCGCGGTCTTTCCGCTCGCTTATGCGGTCATTATGCCGGCACTCTATGCTCCAATCATCGCCATGCTCCTCGGTTTGATTTTTCGCGGCGTCGCATTCGAGTTCCGTTGGAAGGCAAACACCTCCAAGACCGTTTGGGATTGGTCATTCACCATTGGCTCGTTCGTGGCTGCCTTTGCGCAGGGTATCGCCCTTGGCGCCCTGGTCCAGGGCATCGATGTTGCAGACCGCGCCTATGCCGGCGGCTGGTGGAACTGGCTCACGCCATTTTCGATCACGACCGGAATCGCCGTGGTCATTGGCTACACTTTGCTTGGCGCCACCTGGCTGATCGTCAAGACCGAGGGGGAAGTGCAGCAGCAGGCTTATGAGTGGGCTTGGATGGCCGGTGCCGGCACTATCGTTATGATCGGCATCGTCAGCCTTTGGACACCCTTTCTCAATGACGTCTTCATGCAGCGCTGGTTGGCGTTCCCGGCGATTCTGTATGTCGCTCCCGTACCACTCCTCGTGCTCGCCGCCACCTACAGCCTCTTCAAGGGGTTGCGGATGCGCCGCGAGCTGCAGCCGTTCCTGTCCGCCATGGCCCTATTCGTTATGTGCTTCATCGGACTTGGAATTGGCTTCTATCCCTACATCGTCCCGCACTCGATCTCGATCTGGGATGCGGCCGGCCCCGATTCCAGCCTGCGCTTCCTGCTGGTCGGCGCATCAGTGCTGCTGCCGCTCATTCTGGCCTACACCGCCTATTCCTACTGGGTGTTCCGCGGCAAGATCCGCGAAGGAGAGGGCTACCACTGATGTCCTCCAGGTTGCCAACGACCTCCCGCTTGCCCGGGACTGGCGCATCGAGCGCTGGTGAACCAACCGTCGGCGAACACAAAACTCGGCCCTTCCTCCACCGCCTCGCCTGGTTCATCGCCATCTGGGCCGCGAGCGTTGCATTTCTAGGCCTGGTCGCCGCCCTTATTCGACTTGCGTTGTAGACACCTCTTTATCGCCTCCGCGCCTGCAAAGGAAACGACATTCCCCCATTGCACGTGCTACCGGCAAGGGACCATTGCGCCGACGACGATGTAAAAGAAAAATTCTAATACCAACCTGTAATGGAACATTTTTCCTCTTATCTGATCTTAAAGGCTAGGAAGAGGTAAGTTATTTCGATATCTATTCTCGCAGGGATTCGATGACGCGGCGCAATAAGCCACGCACCCGGAGATGATTTGCGAGATGAAGACGATTCACATCCATGTGGAGCTGCCCGACGGCAGCCGCCACAAGCTTGAAGCTCCTGAAGGCTACCGCGTCATGGAGATCATCCGCGACTACGGGCTGCCGATCAGAGCCGAATGCGGCGGCGCCTGCGCTTGCGCGACCTGCCACATCCGCGTTGCCGATGAGTGGGCCGAACGGGTCATCCCACCAGGCGACGATGAATTGGACAAACTCGATGAGATCCACGGCGCGGACGACAACTCGCGCCTGTCATGCCAGCTGCTGACGGACTCCGCCATCGACGGTCTTGTCGTCAGGCTTGAAGCCGACAGCATGTCCAACGCCAACTTACCGCGCGTTGAATTCACACGCCCAACGTTGGAGGTCGCGAGCTGAACCAATGCGTACCTTCCCACAACTCGACAATACTTTGACACCGCCGCGCCCAATGGCGCGCGTTGTACTCGTTGGCGCCAATCCTGGTGATCCGGAACTACTGACGCTGAAAGCCGTTCGCGCTCTCGGATCTGCCGACGTCATCCTCTATGATGAACTCGTCGACCGCAGCGTACTTGAGCACGCCCACAGCGAAGCCACGTTGATCCACGTCGGCAAACGCGGCGGTCAGCCAAGCTGGAAGCAGGCCGACATCCACGAAGTCATCCTCGAACACGCCAGCGCCGTTCAGATGATTGTACGCCTAAAGGGCGGCGACCCCTTCGTCTTCGGTCGTGGTGGCGAAGAAATCGCCGCACTACGTTCCGCCGGGATCGAGGTGGAAGTGATCCCAGGGATCACAGCCGCGGTAGCCGCCGCCGCCTCGACACAGGTCCCCCTAACGCACCGGGACCTTTCCCGCACGGTCACGTTCCTTTCCGGCGCCGGTCCAGGTCATGGCCTGCCAGACTTCACCCATATCGACATGGCAGCGCTCATCGACGGGCAGCACACTATCGCGGTTTACATGGCCGTGAGGACAGCGGGCGCCCTCGGCCAAACACTCTTGGACGCCGGTTGGGCCGCGCATACCCCGGTGCTGGCGATTGAGAATGCCTCGAGACCGGGCGAGCGCCGTGTCCGCGCGACGGCTCAAGACCTTGCATTGAGACCACAGGCACTTGCCCTGCAAAGCCCCGCCATTTTGCTAGTCGGACGCGTAGCAGGCCTGCCCGTGCATGGCCCTGTCGACGAGGTAGTCCAAACCACAATCGAGCGGGTTCAGACCCAAAATCAGGAGCTTGCTTATGCCTAGCGTCATCACCGCGAATAGGCTGGAAGACGGCATCGTTGTTTACCTGTCCGAAGACGACAAGTGGCTTCCCGACCTCGCCTCGGCCCGCGTCGCCGACGACGAGACCGACCTGGAGAATCTGTCCACCATCGCCGGTCAGGCTGCCGCTGATCAGCTCATTGTCGGAGCGTATTCCATGGCCGTCGACTTGAGCGAGGGAACCCCTCAGGCCAAGTCCGTCCGCGAGCAAATACGCGCCTCACATCGTCCGACCATTTCTGCAGTCACCGAGATCCAATGATGTACAGCTACGATGAATTCGACCGCGACTTCCTGCGCGATAGGAACCGAGAGTTCCGCACTCAGGTCGAACGCCGTCTGGCCGGTCAACTCTCCGAGGACGAGTTCAAGCCGCTGCGGCTGATGAATGGCCTCTACCTGCAGCTCCATGCTTACATGCTGCGGGTCGCGATTCCCTACGGTGTGCTATCCGCCCGCCAGCTCCGCCAGCTGGGCATGATCTCACGACGCTGGGACAAGGGATTCGGGCACTGGACAACACGCCAGAACATCCAGTTCAACTGGATCAAGCTGGTCGACGTTCCAGATATTCTGGAAGCCCTGGCCGAAGTCGACATGCACGCTATCCAGACCAGCGGCAATTGCATTCGCAACGTCACAGCCGACCCCCTCGCGGGTGCCGCCTCCGACGAAATCGAAGACCCACGGATCTGGGCGGAAGTTCTTCGGCAGTGGTCGACCAACCATCCCGAATTTACCTTCCTACCGCGCAAGTTCAAGATCGCCATCACGGGCGCGCTTGAAGACCGCGCGGCCATTGCCTTCCACGACATCGGCATCCGTATTGTCGGCGGTCCAAATGCAACCATCGGCTTCCGTATCTATGTCGGTGGTGGCCAGGGCCGCACGCCTTATGTCGCGCAGGAGATGAAAGAATTCCTGCCACCCACCCAGTTGCTGTCATACCTGGAAGCCATGCTGCGCGTCTACAATCTGCACGGCCGGCGGGACAACATCTACAAGGCTCGTATCAAGATCCTTATCAATGCGATTGGCGTTGACGCCTACCGCAATCAGGTGGAAGAGGAATGGCAGAGCATCCGCGGCGAGGGGATCGACCTGCCCGCCGATGAGGTCGCCCGCATCCGGGCGCACTTCGCGCCGCCGGAACTTCGTGCCAACCCCGTAGACAATGCCGAACTGCTGAAGGCGCGCGACCAAGACAGCGGCTTCGACCGTTGGGTTCGTCACAATGTGCTCCCTCACAAGAACCCCGACTACGCAATCGTCTCGGTCGCCTTCAAGGAGCCCGGCCGGCCACCCGGCGATGCAACCGCTGAGGAAATGTTGCGGGTCGCGGATGCTGCCGACAGGTACAGCCGCGGTGAGGTTCGTGTGACCTACACACAAAACCTGATCTTGCCGAACGTGGCGCGGGCCGATCTCGTCGATCTCTACGAGGATCTGAAGTCCGCCGGCTTGGTCGCCGGCAACACGGATCTCATCACCGACATCATCGCCTGCCCGGGCCTTGACTACTGCAACTTGGCCAACGCTCGCTCACTTCCGATCGCACAGGACATTACCGCGCGCTTTGCCGATCCCGAGCGGGCCGAAGCGGTTGGCGAATTGCGGCTTAACATCTCCGGTTGCATCAACGCCTGCGGGCACCATCATTCCGGCCACATCGGCATCCTCGGCGTCGATAAGAAGGGCACCGAGCACTATCAGATCACGCTCGGCGGTTCGCCTAGCGATGACGCCGCGATCGGCGACATCGTCGGGCCGAGTTTCCCAGCAGAAGACGTACCCGATGCCATCGAAACAATCGTCGACACTTATCTGGCCCAGCGCCGAGATGGCGAGACCTTCCTCGCCACCTACGGCCGCGTCGGAGCCGACCCCTTCAAGGAGGCCCTCTATGGAACACCGCGTTGATCTGAGAACCGCTACGATATCAGATACGTCTCCCGGGATTACTGAATTGCGTGTAACGGCGTCTCGTGATGAACGCACGACAGCCGTTGTGGAAGCGGTCTTGCACGGCACTGCTATCGCTATTCCGTTCGCGAAGTTCAACGACGGGCGCGGCTTCAGCGTCGCTCGCCTGCTTCGTAGCGACCATGGTTTTCGTGGCGAAGTGCGCGCCACCGGACACGTGATCCCAGACCAGGCCCTACATCTTCTGCGCGCTGGCTTCGATACCGCCAACTTAAAGACTACAGAGTCACTCCTCCACTGGCGCAGATCACTATCCCACTACCAAGGCGCCTATCAGAAAGCTGCTCGCAATCCCTTGATGCAGCGTCGGCTGGCA
>DAOUZE010000046.1 GCA_030665765.1 Filomicrobium sp. | reverse complement strand
AATACCGGATGTCCACAAATCAAATAAGCCATTGAAATAATTAGAGAAGTGGTAGGTGCGCGCGGGCTCGAACCGCGGACCGGCTGATTAAGAGTCAGCTGCTCTACCAACTGAGCTACACACCCGAAGTCCCGTATCATGGGAGTTGCAGAAGCTTGGAAATCGTAGGCAGCGACACCGCTGTTATTGCATCCAGCCTCTCCAACTCTCGGATGTATGCGCCTGAAGCCCTTCCGTCAAGCCGAACGCTGCAAACGTCCGATCCTACCGAATAGGTTCGTCACCATCGGATGGCCTCCGGCAACCAAGTTGCGATCCAAACCATGTCGTCACTGTTTACTGAGAAGATGGGCAGGAACAGGAACTGGCCATCAAGGCCACCACTAAATTGCACGCATCCTTGATGCGGCGTCTTTCAAATTGAAAAGGCGCCGTTGAATGCCGCCCATGTCTCGTGACGGCATCTGCGAACCGCAATGATTGTTAGAACAAATGCTACGTGCTGGCACATGCCTTGGCGGCACGGTGACCGCTCCGCGATGGTTGCTTGGACGCACATGAGGAGAGAGTGCGACAAACCTGAAAGTCGAAAGTCATCTTTCTTCAGTTCTCGCTGAAAGACTCCGGCAAGCCAAGCGCGACGTTGAGGTCATCGAAGCTTACGACGACAGGATGGGGCATCCGGTAATTGTATCCATCGCACCAAGTGGCGTCATCAGTGCTGCGACCGACCCTCGGTCGGATGGCTCCTGCGCAAGCATTTGACTCCCAATCGTCTCTTTCCGGCGCTGACTGCTATGGACAGCCCAAGAACGGCAGGCTGGGGGCCCGTGATTGCCCGGCTGCTAAGACTTCGCTGCCCTAGGCACTCGCCAAAAGCTGTCGTAGGCTTGCAAGATGGTCGGCGTTGCATTTTTTCGTGCCGGCATTTTAGAAATACGGAATTAGGCCCGACAAATGACTTTGCTACTCCCCTTCTGGCAGCGTCTCTTGATCACAATCGCAGCAGTACTGCTGATAAGTTATCTGTTCGGATTGGTTTGGACGGCGCTGTTTGGCGTCGACCTTCCAAGCTATGCCGCAGGAGTGATTGGTGGCTTGGCTGCATTGCCCATATGGAACTTTCTTCACCGGATACGCCCATCCGACAAGTAAGATACCCAGACCGCAACCCACGTTCGAGCCTTGTCTGCTTGCGGTTTAACGAGAGCAACTGCTCATTCCTCCAGCAGACATCGACGTGGGCATAAAATTGTAGCGTCTGAATAAAAAACTCTAGCCTCAAACACAGAGCCACTCACGGCACTCGATCCAGTTCAAGCTGCATCAACCAGCGGAGTCGGATCGAAGCCAGGCCTGTTGGAAAAAACTAGTCCTGGAGTCCCGCAACTCCAAGCAGTCCTCGCTGCCGATCGACATCAAGTATCCCCAAAAACATGGCCAGCACCGGATAGATCAGATCAGCATCAGGCACATGGCCGCCAACCCGCCACGGCCTGGTCCACACTATGAGCACCATCCAAAAAGGCGTTTTCGGAGAGTGATAAGACCCATGAGCGTTCAACGAAACCTTAAATCGATAATGGCTTCATGATTGACCGCGACCCCAAAGAGTTACCTTTGTAGGCCGCAAAATAGAGCGCAAAAAGGTTAATGTTTTCAGGGGGTCAACAAGAGGTGCCGACGCTCGTCCAACTCCTCCACAATCGTCGCGGAGCCACGGATGACACAGTGCATCGGTCCACTGGGAACGGTAAACGGCACACCAACCCGCCGTGCCAACTCCGTATCAAGACCGACAATCAGTGCCCCGCCGCCAGTCAAACAGACCCCGGTTTCGCAGATATCCGCCGCGACGTTGGGTGGCAGGTCCTCCAGCGCGCGGAGTATGAATTCCGTTATGGAATCAATCGGACCATCGAGTGCCTCGGCGATATTGCTCGGCGTCAGGACGATGCTTTTCGGTCGGCCCTGCCTCAGATCGCGTCCACGGATATGAATGTCTACCGCCCTGCTGCCACCCCCAACAAGCGCCGTACCAGCCTCGATCTTGATGCGCTCCGCATTGGCTTCGCCAATCAGCAACTGATGCCGCCGCCGGACAAAGCGGATGATCGCTTCGTCAAAAGCATTTCCCGCGCATCGCAGTGATCGCGCCTGCATCACACCACCGAGCGAGAGCACCGCGATATCGGTGGTGCCTCCACCAATATCGACGACCATCGAACCGCGCGGCTCATCGACCGGCATACCCGCACCGATCGCGGCAGCAACCGGCTCCTCAACAATAAATACTTGCCTCGAACCAGACGAAACCACTGTTTCATAGACGGCCCGCCGCTCCACCGGCGTGGCGCTGGCGGGAACGCAAATCAAAATGCGCGGACGGCGGAAACCGAATTTGGATTTCGCCCGCTTGATGAATTGGCGTAGCATCGCCTCGGTGGCGATGAAGTCGGCAATGACGCCGTCACGGAGAGGACGAATAAGCTCGATTGTTTCCGGTGTCCGGCCCAGCATGGCCTTGGCCTTGAGACCGACCGCCACTACTTCACGCATACCACCGACCGTCTTCAAGGCAACCGCCGAAGGTTCATCAAGAATAATCCCGCGACCGACCACATAGACAAGCGTATTGACCGTTCCAAGGTCGATCGCAATGTCGTCAGAAAAAACGCTCGCCACCCCTATTAACCCGCCATCGCAAATTTGTTCTCCACCGTCGCCGAAACGGGCAGCCGCCTCGACACAACTATGCCGCGCGCAGCTCCCTGTGCCGACAGGACTCCGCACGCGAGAGACGCACAATGATGTTCCGCGTAACTTATTTGCGCACGACATCGAAAGCCACACCGGACAAAGCCGCCGTTGTAGCCTACTTTGCGAAACAAGCCTTTTTTAGATCGCGGCTTGGGCGCGGGTTACTTTCTCGCGCCTTACCATGAGCTTGTTAACGGCCGCCACGTAGGCGCGCGCCGACGCGACCAGGGTATCGGTATCTGCACCGCGCCCGGTCACGACGCGACCCGCATCATCTTCAAGACGCACCGAAACCTCTGCCTGTGCATCGGTCCCCTGCGTCACAGCATGCACCTGGTAGAGAGCCAAAGTACCATTGTGCGGCATGATCTGCTTGATGGCGTTGAAGGTTGCATCAACCGGCCCGTTTCCGGTGGACTGCACGGTCGTATGCTCGCCTTCGATATCGAGTGTCAGCGTTGCCATTTGCGGCCCCATCGTCCCTGCAATCACTGTCAGCGCCACAACCTTAGTGCGGTCGTGCATGCGCGCGATCTCTTCATCGACAAGCGCCTCGATGTCCTCATCATAAACGTGCTTCTTTCGATCAGCGAGCGCCTTGAAGCGGGTAAACGCATCCTCGAACTGGTTGTCACCCAGGTCGTAACCGAGATCCTTAAGTTTGGTGCGGAACGCCGCCCGGCCGGAGTGCTTGCCCATCACCAGCGAGGTTTTTCCAACACCGACCGATTCTGGCGTCATGATCTCGTAGGTCAGCTGATGCTTCAGCATACCATCCTGATGGATGCCACTCTCATGCGCGAACGCATTCCGCCCGACGATCGCCTTGTTGTATTGGACGGGGAAGTTCGTTACTGCGGAAACCAGGCGCGAGGCCCGTGTCAGCTTCGTCGTGTCGATACCGGTATGGAACGAAAGCGCATCCGCACGGGTTTTGATCGCCATCACGATCTCTTCCAGCGCTGCATTGCCAGCGCGCTCACCGATTCCGTTTATCGTGCACTCGATCTGCCGCGCACCACCGGCAACACCGGCCAGCGAGTTTGCAACCGCTAGTCCGAGGTCATCGTGGCAATGCGCCGAAAACACTGCCCTATCTGAGTCGGCCACAGCCGCGCGGACGGCGACGAACATCGCTTTGTATTCTTCAGGCGTCGCGTAGCCGACCGTATCGGGCAAGTTGATGGTCGTCGCCCCAGCACGGATAGCAGCATCCACACAGCGCACCAGGTATTCGACCGGAGTTCGTGTGGCATCCATGGCCGACCACTCGACGTCCTCAACCAGGTTCCGCGCCCGGTTGACGGTACCCGTGATGATGGCCAGCACCTCTTCTTCAGTCTTGTGCATCTGGTGCGCAAGATGGATCGGCGAGGTCGACACGAAGGTATGAATCCTCCCACGCTTGGCGCTACGCACTGCCTCTCCAGCGCGGTCGATATCCTTGTCGATCGCCCGAGCAAGACCTGCAACGGTGGCGCTTTTGACCCGTCCGGCAATCGCGGAAACGGCCTCGAAATCACCATCAGAGGCAATCGGAAAGCCCGCCTCGATGATGTCCACACCCATTTGATCGAGGAAGTCGGCGACCTCCATTTTTTCTTCAAAGGTCATCGTCGCCCCGGGACACTGCTCACCGTCGCGCAGTGTCGTATCGAAGATCACCACACGGTCCTTATCCTGGGGGACTGCATTAATGCTTTTCACGGTCATATCTAAACCTGCCGTTGTGCTAGGCCGCTCCGGTCAATGTCTTGACGAAGCGTTTGAATCAATTTTTCCTGGCGAATTCTGCTGCCCCTGAGCCTGGCCCCCTTTGTAGAACGGGAAACCCTGTATTTGCTCAGGGGCTTCTAAGGAGCAGTTCAGGCAGACGAATGCGTGAACCCGCCTGCAGCTCGTTCGCAAGTGAGAGCGAGAAAGAAACAAGCTGGGTGATGTCGATGCAGCGGCACATTCCGTGCGGCGCTCCCGAATGTTTTCACGGACCACGAGTCATCTTATGCATCCCCAATAAAGCCAAAGCCGTGAACAAAATGCAAGCAGCCTCGCTGCTGTGCAGCAATTGGCGTCTCAGCTAGACCGATATCTTGCCTTCGCAGACGCGAACGGCCTGTCCACCAATCCGGACGGCTTCCAGTTCGCCTCCCCGGATAACATTGGTCATGATGATCTGGCTGGGACGGCCCATCTCATAACCCTGTTCAACCGCTCGTTTATGCATACCATCTGGCGTATCGTCGAAGTGATGCATCGCCCCGGCGAGGCAGATCGCCGCCGATCCTGTGGCCGGGTCCTCCGGTATGCCCATGCCGGGCGCGAACATCCGCGCATGGAATGCCGATGTCGTGTGTTCACACTGACGGGTGTACAAAAACGCCCCGACAATGCCCTGCTCATCGAACGCCGCCCTCCAATGAGGCTGGCAAACCCGTGCCTTGGCAATCGCCTCGAGCGTGGAGACCGGGATCATCGCAAATGCCGGTCCGGCCGCAAAACACCGCGGCCGATGGTTTTCGAATCCAATTTCATTGGAGATGAGGCCAAGTCCTGCCGCAAGCTTGTCGACTGGTGGCAACGCACCCGCATCCTGCGGCAGTTTCGGCGCGTCGAATTCCGCAAAGCCAGGCTCGCCCGGCTTCAGACAAACCCCAACCCGAACCACGCCGACCTGCTGTTCCAGCGTGATAATCGCATCCTGTTCGGTCTCCGCGGAGCTGGTCTTACTCTCCGCCAGCAAAATCGCGGTACCAATCGTCGGATGTCCAGCGAACGGCACTTCACCATTCGGTGCGAAAATGCGAACAGCGGCCGAGTGCGCCGGATTGGCCGGCTTCCTCACAAACACCGTCTCGGAAAGGTTGAACTCGCGCGCGATGGCCTGCATCTGCTCGCCACTGAGTTCATCGGTTGCAAGCACGACAGCGAGCGGATTGCCGCCAAACCGCGTCGAGGTGAAGACGTCGAGAGTGTGGAATTCAAGCCGCATTGCGTGGAAACACCTGGAAGAGATCAACCGGCCACCGAAGACCGGCCGAACGGCGCGCACTCTGCCTCTTTAGGGGCATCCGTCAAGCGGCATGTTTCACGCCGCAAGGCTTCAATTGATAGCGACCTCTTCACTGCCCTTGAGCACAGCAGCAACGGCAAGGCGCGAAAACGCCGCGACGTCGGTGTCTTCAACGCTGGGAGGCTCCCCATAAATGACGAAATCGGAAAGCTCCGGATCGTTCTGCTGTTCAATCCGTTCGAGTAGCATCTCCCGCAGCGATTGAGCCGGGAGTGGCGAAATCAATTCCACGGCGATCGAAATCTGACAGCCGATCTGGGTTACCAGATAACCGGGCTGCCGCAGAAAATGTTCAAATCCGAGACCGATTTCCTCATCGACCTCCCGAGCAATGCTTCCATCAATGTCAACCATTCCGTCATCCCGAACATCACGCTGATCGATAAAACCGCCAGGCATATACAAAAGCCCTGCATTGACATGACCAGGCAACTGACGCCCCAGCAAAACCTCGCCGCCACGGGACCTGATAAGTGCCGACCCGAAACCATCGCGAACACTCGTGTCCCGATACCCATTTTCCTTCCAATAAAGGAAACTCGCGAAATCCGTCTCGATGAGATTCGCGGTGAGAAGCCCCCCACTAATCCGCGGTGGTTCCATAACGTAGATATTGCCGTTGAAAAATCCGGGATTGCACGCGCACCGTTTTTGCCAATGCGACTCGATCTGCGGACGGTTTGCAAGCGCGAAGGCCCAACTTTTAACACTCAACCGCAGCCGACACCGCTCGATTCGTAAAACAACCGCGTCACTCAACGTTTCCACCACCGTTAGCTGAATTTTCGATCGTCATATTGTGTGGCATCTGCAAGTAGATTTCAAATCATGCGCGATCCAAGTTGCATTGGTTGACCTCGCATCGCATAAACAAAGGCCTAGAAACACGGGCGTTACAATAGATCATTTACGCGATTTGAGCACATCCTATTGTGCTTTCGATCGTGATTAGTGTTGCAAGTCCCTGCTGAATTCTTATCGGTTGCCACTCTTATGTCGCGATGCAGCCTTGATGCTGCCCCCGCTTGATAATGAAATCCTGGGCATGCGACGGCGCTGGAGCAAACGAGTAGAGCTCCACTGCCGAGGGATTAGCGATGAAGCGCCTTGCTGGGGGAAATAGCAAGGGAGCTGCCACCTCTTCTAGTGCATTCAGACCGATTGCCGTCCGGCCCCTAAGCACTTATGTGCCCGAGCCGGACCGCCCTTCCAAACATGATCACCCGCGTTCGCCATGCCCCTGTCGGGGGCATCCATCAACGATGTGCGTCTCGCGAGTAAACCAGTTTTGTGAGCCGCTCGTCGAGCACTCCACCGATGCCCGATCACGCCGGGCTTGGGTGACTTTGGCAACAAAGTCACTCACGACGTACGATAGAGGCCCCCGCTCCTTTGTCGTTCGTAGCCAAGGCCTGCCAAGCTCCTCCGAGCTGGAGCAAAGCAGGCCCAACCGCCGGAAGGCTCGTGCTTTCGCACCGCCACACACCTCCCTCCCCGACGCGGGAGTTCGGGTCTTCCGGTGGGAATTCTCCCAATCGAAAACGATTTAGCGCCAACTCAGAGGCAGCCAGTAACGGTCGTGCCACACTTCACGTAATTACCAATTGCTTCCCATTCACAGCAAGGCACCGCCTTGTCGCAGATCCACACGGTCCGCTCGCCATCCGAAAACTTGTATCTGCACAGCTTTTCGTTTTTGCGCAGCGAGCGCGTGGGCTTAGGCCAGCCTTTTTTGGATCGCGCCTCACCTTCGGCCGCGGCAAAAGCGGCCGGCGCCACAACTGAAGCCGAAAGAAGAGCAGCAAGTGCAACAGCGGTGGTTTTCTTGAACATCGGAACCACTCCTAATGAAGCAACCAATGCCCATAATCTGCGATGCCTGCGCTGAACGCGCTAGAGCCCGAAAGCCTCAACTAAAATATTTCTGTTCGCAACCTGTGCCCTGAACGGCTTTGTGCTCAACACTCAAGCAGCCGCTCGACCTCGTCGACCAGATCCTTCAGATGGAAAGGTTTCGAGAGCACGCGGGCATCGTTGGGAGCTTCCGAAGAAGTGCTCAACGTCACCGCGGCAAACCCGGTGATGAACATGATCTTCAGGTCAGGATCCAACTCACTTGCCCGCCGCGCCAACTCAATTCCATCCATGCGCGGCATGACGATATCGGTCAGCAACAACGTGAAAGGCTCTTCCTTGAGCCGTTCCAGTGCTTCAACCCCGTTATTGAAAGATACCACATCATAACCCGCACGTGTCAGTGCGCGCTCGAGGAAGCCCCGCATCGATTCATCGTCTTCAGCAAGAATAATGCGGCGCATGGCAAGAAGCGTCTGCTTTGCGGTCATGGTTCTGCTCGTTGGCTCTCAGTGAATGACTGTCACGTTTGGGATCTATCGAGATTGCCGTAGTCTGCCATCCCAAAAAACCCCATCATCCGGCCAAGACACGTTCATCAACTCCGCGCGCCCACAAGTCTACGGCAAACTGCCTTTAAGCGCACTCGTCCCGTAACCTAGCCTTCCCAGACCAACTTGGCGCCAGTTTGGTAAAGGTAAGGTTGAGATTGTGAATACCCACAGCGCTGATTTCATTTGCGCAAGGTCCAATGGAACAGCTCAGACTTAAACTCCGCTCGATTCAAACAGGGAACACTCAGCACCCAACTACGTTGCGCTGGTGGACATGGCGAACAACGCTTGGCAGATTGTCAACTGCCAGATAATGACGACCGACAGCAGAACGCAACTGCGAAACGGGGACCAACAACCCAATGCCCGCCGGGGAACGCTCGATAATAGAGACTGAACTATCGCCGTGTTTTACGATCAGCGAGCCTGATCGTCGCACGGCCCCTATCGTATTTTGCTCGCCGCACTCCGGCCGCACCTATCCAGAGCACTTTCTTGCGCTGTCGAAACTCGATCCGCACACCCTTCGCAAATCTGAAGATTGCTACATCGATGTGCTCGTTGAATGCGCACCAAGCTATGGTGCTCCGTTGATTTCCGCGCTGTTCCCGCGCGCTTTCCTCGATGTGAACCGGGAACCGTACGAACTTGATCCGTCGCTGTTCGATGAGCCGCTCCCCGATTTCGCCAACGCCCAGACAACCCGCGTCATCGGAGGACTAGGCACGGTTGCACGCATCGTTTGCGACGGGACGGAGATCTATGACCGCCCACTCAGTCTTGCTGCTGTGTTGGCCCGCATTGATAGCCTCTATCACCCGTTTCATAATGCTCTCAATGAACTGATCGAGCACACGCAACAGCATTTCGGCCGCGCGCTTTTGATCGATTGCCACTCAATGCCCTCAAATACCATGACAGGAAGCGGTCGAGCCCGTCCCGATATCGTCCTTGGTGATCGTTTCGGAACGTCGTGCGACAGGCTCATCGTCAGCTTCCTGCAACGCGCATTTGACGATTTGGGATATCTCGTGCATGTCAATCGGCCCTACGCCGGAGGCTTTATCACCGAACACTATGGCCGTCCGTCCGCAGGCGTCGACGCGCTGCAGATCGAGTTTAACCGCGGCCTATATCTCAACGAGGAAACACTCGAAACGACATCCGGTTTCCATCGGCTGCAGGCCAATATCGAAACGGTCGTCGCACGGCTTGCTTTCGAACTGCCCGACCTCCTCGACCGGCCAGAGGCTGCCGAATAGTCGCCACGCCCTCCACAGGCAGGTCCAAAGGCTCAAAATCTGGGCCAAGTACGCATCATGGCAGTTCCCTAAAAAAAGAGGCCGTCCGGCGTGCGAACGGCCCAAGTCTAGGGAGGAAACGCCCAAGGAGGGCTGCGACGGACGAGCGAGGCTCGCCGATGTCGCATCGCAATAAATAGCGCTGCGCCGCACAAAATACAACTGCGTTTTTTGCAGAGCTGACTTGCTGCACGCGGACAGCTCATCGCCAAACGCATTATGGTTGGTCGATCTGAGAACGTCGGGAGCGTCTTTGGAAATGGCAGCAAAAAAAGTGGGCCGTTCTGCAAGAACAGCCCAAGTCCAGGGAGGAAACGCCCGATCTATCAGGCCATGGCGCTTGAAGACGAATCTCCCGGCGCCACGAGATGAAGCTTGCGGGCATTCGCTCACTTCCGCAATTACAGAAAAGCACAACTTCCCTCTTCAAATCCGCAACAAACCTCACCAATCTCGCCTGGCACTGCCTTGCAGACCGCCGCTTGCCAAGGTTTCATCCAGCTCGCAGCGGGTTCCACAGCGCTTGCAGGACTTTCACTCGACGGATGTTTGCAGGTGCAAAAATTGAAGAACCTGACAAAAAAGTCACATAAAGAGATGCCACATATCCACAGCTTCGATGATTATCTCGCTTGCGCTCATGCTCTCGCGGACACCGCAGCCCATCAAACGATGCAATATTTCCGTCAGGCAACGCCTGTCGAAAACAAAGCGGAAGCCGGTCGAGCAGGTGCGCAAAAGGACTTTGACCCGGTCACAGCGGCAGATCGAGGCGCTGAAAACGCGATCCGCGCAGAGATTGCGGTGCGTTTCCCTGATCACGGCATCCATGGCGAGGAATACGGTCTCACAAATCCCGAAGCGCGTTACCGTTGGGTTGTCGACCCGATCGATGGCACGGCAGCATTCATTATGGGCTGGCCGATGTGGGGCACACTTATAGCCCTAACCGATCGCGGCACCCCGCTGCTCGGGGTTTTGGATCAGCCGTTTACCCGCGAACGCTTCTGGTCAACCCCGTCAGACGCACTCTGGCGGGGACCAGATAGCCGCTGCCAGACCCTCAAAACCCGCCCCTGCGCATCAATCGAAAATGCAGCCCTGTCGACCACGCACCCGGACTACTTCCATAAACATGAAGATTCCCAAGCCTTCTCACGCGTCAAGAAAGCCGTCCGGACGACACGATACGGCGGCGATTGTTATGCCTACGCCATGCTGGCATCCGGCTTCTGTGATCTCATCGTCGAAAGCGGCTTGAACGCTTACGATGTCGCCGCACTCATCCCCATCGTCGAAAGGGCTGGAGGCATTATCTCCACATGGACAGGGGAACCTGCCGATCAGGGTGGCAACATCGTCGCCGCTGGCGACGCACGCACGCATCAGGCGGCGTTAGAACTGCTAATCAATTAAGATCTGCCACCGATGACCAGCCCACGTTGTGATAACGTCGAGGCGGAATCGACCAAGGTGGACTACGGGAAGAAACATGGAATTGGTAACGCTGGCCAAGAATCCGGTCCCCAGCGGACCTGTCGTTGGCGCTTTCAAGGGTTACGACGGTGAACCGATGCGTTTCGCCCTATGGCAAGCAACGCGCGGGCCGCGACGCGGCACGATCTGCCTATTCCAAGGTCGTGGCGAGTTCATCGAGAAGTACTTTGAAACCATCGCCGATCTGCGTGGCCGCGGCTTCGCCGTCGCTACTTTCGACTGGCGCGGACAAGGAGGCTCTTTTCGCGCTCTTTCCAATCCGAGGAAAGGCCACATCAGGGATTTCGGGGAGTATGAGAAGGATATCCTGCGCTTTATGAAGGACATCGTCCTTCCTGACTGCCCCCCTCCCTTCTATGCCCTGGCCCATTCGATGGGCGGCAACATCGTCCTTCGCCATTCCACCATGCACGGCTCCTGGTTCGATCGAATGATTCTATCGGCGCCGATGCTTGCGTTTGCCGACGAACGCATCGGCATACCTCAGGATCTTGCCCGCGTTTATTCGGAAGTCGTCTCTATCTCAGGCATGTCGACAAAATACACCTATCGCGGCACCGACGCAGTTGAAGGCTTATCGAAATTCGAGGACAATCCTCTAACCTCCGATCGCGAACGCTGGTCGCGCAACAAGGCCGTCCTCGAAGTCGCTCCGGAACTGGGTCTCGGCGCCCCGACCGTGGGGTGGCTGCGTGCCGCCTTTCGCTCCAATGCGATGATCACGCACCAGGATTTTGCCCCGAACGTCAAGGTCCCCGTGATGCTGTTTGCGGCGGGTAAAGACACCATCATCTCAACCCGGGCCATTGAGGAATTCGGCGTTCGCTTGAAGGTCGGCAACCTGATCTTGATACCCGGCTGTCGGCACGAAATCCTGCAGGAACGAGACGTCTTCCGACAGCGTTTCTGGGCCGCCTTCGACGCCTACCTCGGTGTCAAGAACATCGCGGCCTAGGCCTAAACCTCACCGCCCTCTTGAACCAACCTGGATGTCAACTATCTACAATTTGCGCTCGCCAAAAGTGGGGGCGCAAACAAGCGCCTGGCCCAATGGGCAGTTGCGTAATTGCGGTGGTCACGTGTGCAACGGGAACGCCGTTATAAGCCTGGGCAGGCATTTTTTGCATATCGCTTCAAACGGAGGATGTGTTTATGCGCCACATCGACTTTACACCACTCTATCGTTCCACCGTTGGCTTTGACCGCCTGGTCAACATGCTCGACCACATCGCTGGCGACGACAACGGTTTCCCTCCCTACAACATCGAACGCGTCGACGAGAACGAGTATCGGATCTCGATGGCCGTTGCTGGCTTTTCCCAGGCTGAGCTCAACGTCGAAGTCAAAGAGCAGACGCTGACCGTCCGCGGTGAGAAGTCGGCTGACGACAAGGACCGCGAATACCTTCACCGAGGTATTGCAACACGTTCCTTCGAACGCCGCTTCCAGCTGGCTGATCATATGGAAGTCAACGACGCCAGCTACACAGACGGACTGCTGAATATCGGACTTGTCCGCAACGTGCCGGAGCGTATGAAACCGCGTAGCGTGGAGATCGGAACAGTGAAAGCTGTTCCGCAGATCGAAGCCAAGGACGTGCAGTCCTGATGTTAAGGTATGATCGTTTGAGATGGAGGCGGCAAGCTTCTATCGAGGACGTGAATCACTCCTTGGAACAACAGATTAGAGTGTGACAGAACGCACACCGCGGCTCCTCTTGAGTCGAACGCGCTCTAAGTCTCACTCTTGCAACTCAACAAAAAGCAGTCGCCGTTCGCTCGGCGGCTGCTTTTTATGTTCCTCCGTCTCAACGAATGCGTCTACTGGCAGGGCCTTGTGTCGCAGATAAAAATCTGCAACATTGATGAGAAAGGTCAGCGATTCTGTCCTTATTTCAGTAACGATCACCAGTCAGGCCGTATTACGCCTGGCTGTTTTTTCGCTTGGAATAGGGGCCCACTGCGTTATCTGCCCCTCCGATAAAGCAACCGCGCGACAGTCGGACACCCCCCTAAAAGCCGTCGTCACCGGCCGAGAACGGCAACGATGACAGGGGTTTGGGGATCGAGCGTCGGACCGGCTCGCAGGTTGTAAGTGAAATAGCACGCCCGCGAAGCGGAAGCCTTTGGCCCCGCTTTACGCATCGAGCCCTCAGTGACGAATTTGGCTGATCTGCGCTACGCCTCCGGGCCGAGGTCGTTTATCATGCCCGGCACGGAAAATAAGCCCAGCACAACGCACAACGCCAACTTAGGTCCGCACATGAATACGAATGCCCACTCAATCGGTTACGGTATCCCAAAAAACGCGACGCCCCGTCCGGGCGCGCAAGGGCTGTTTGAACCCGATCGGGAGTTTGATGCCTGCGGGGTCGGCTTCATCGCCGACATGAAGGGACGCAAATCCCATAAGATCGTTTCAAGCGCTCTCCATATTTTGGAGAACCTTGAACACCGCGGTGCAGTGGGTGCTGATCCGTTGGCTGGCGACGGTGCCGGTGTTCTTGTTCAGATTCCCCACGCCTTTCTTGCGCAAGAATGCCAATTGGTTGGCTTTTCTTTGCCGCAACCAGGAAACTACGCGGCCGGCCATGTCTTTATGCCCCGTGATGCGCGCGTGCGTGAAAACTGCGAGAGGATCTGGAGCCGCATAGTCTCCGAGGAAGGCCTGCGCTTGATTGGTTGGCGCAAGGTTCCGGTCGACAACTCCTCGCTCTCGGAATTGGTCATTGGCACCGAGCCGGTCCACCACCAGGTTTTCATCGGCCGTGGCGATTTCGAAGGCGATCAGGATGCTCTAGAACGTAAACTATTCGTCATTCGCAAACGCGTCTCGAATGCGGTGCGCGCTGAATACAAAAACCGCAACCTCGGTCATTACACCGTCTCCCTGTCGACCCGAACGCTGGTTTACAAGGGCATGTTTTTGTCCTTCCAGGTCAAAGCCTATTACAAGGACTTGAGCGATCCGCGTTTTACCAGCGCCCTCGCCCTCGTCCACCAGCGCTTCTCAACCAACACGTTTCCGTCCTGGCCCCTGGCGCACCCCTACCGGATGGTTGCCCATAACGGCGAGATCAATACCCTGCGCGGCAACGTCAACTGGATGGCCGCGCGGCAGTCTTCCGTTTCAACGCCGCTATTCGGCGATGACATCTCCAAGCTGTGGCCCATCTCTTACGAAGGTCAGTCGGACACCGCCTGTTTCGACAACGCCCTCGAGTTCCTCACCATGGGCGGCTACTCCTTATCTCATGCCGCGATGATGCTCATACCCGAAGCCTGGGCCAGCAATCCGCAGATGGATCAAGAGCGGCGCGCGTTCTACGAATACCACGCAGCCCTCATGGAGCCGTGGGACGGCCCTGCCGCGGTGGCGTTCACCGATGGCCGCCAGATAGGCGCCACTCTCGACCGCAACGGTCTTCGCCCCGCCCGTTATCTCGTGACCCGTGACGATATCGTCATCATGTCTTCCGAGTCCGGTGTGCTGCCCGTCAAGGAAGAGGACGTTGTCCAAAAATGGCGCCTGCAGCCGGGCAAAATGCTGCTCATTGACCTGGAAAAGGGTTGCATCGTTTCCGATGAGGAATTGAAGGCCGAAATCGCTGGCAGCCATCCTTATGACCGTTGGCTGCGGAGCACCCAAATCCAGGTGTCGGACCTGCCATTGCCAGCCCAAACTCCGTCAAAGCGCCTCAGCAATCTCTCCTTGCTCGATTTGCAGCAAGCTTTTGGCTACACTCAGGAGAGCATCAAGTTCCTGCTATCGCCAATGGCTGAGACGGCACAAGAAGCCATTGGTTCGATGGGTACCGACACGCCGATTTCGGCGCTGTCCTCGCGCGCCAAACTGCTGCACACCTACTTCAAGCAAAACTTCGCTCAGGTCACGAACCCCCCGATCGACTCGATCCGCGAAGAACTCGTGATGAGCTTGGTCTCCTTCATCGGGCCACGACCGAATATCCTCAATCTAGAAGGCACTTCGAAACAGAAACGTCTCGAAGTCGATCAACCCATCTTGACCAACGAAGACCTTGAGCGGATCCGGTCGATCGGCGAGGTCAAGGACAACAACTTCTCCTCCATCACGATCGACATCACCTATCCAGTTGAAAACGGTGCCGACGGCATGGAGACCGGGATCGACTGCGCCTGCGCCGAGGCCGAAGAAGCCGTTCTGTCCGGCGACTACAACATCATTATCCTGTCGGATCGCGCCACCGGCCCCGACCGGATCCCAATTCCGTCTCTTCTCGCGACTTCAGCGGTACACCATCACCTCATCCGCGAAGGCCTGCGCACCCGCGTCGGTCTTGTCGTGGAAACTGGCGAGGCCTACGAGGTCAACCAGTTCTGCACGCTTGCTGGCTATGGCGCCGAGGCAATCAATCCGTATCTCGCCTTCGAAACCCTCGAAGAGATGCTGCCCGACCTGTCCTACGATCTCACCGCTGAAGACGTCAAAGCCCACTACATCAAGGCGCTGGGTAAGGCCATGCTGAAGGTAATGGCCAAGATGGGCATCTCGACCTACCAGTCTTACTGTGGCGCTCAGATCTTCGATGCGGTCGGCTTGAAAACGTCCTTTGTTGACCAGTATTTCACCGGCACCCATACCCAGATCGAGGGCGTGGAACTTCCTGAGATTGCCCGTGAGACCGCCGAACGCCACCACCTCGCATTTGGCGACTCTCCCGTTCTCAAAAATATGCTCGATGTCGGTGGCGAGTACGCCTTCCGCCTCCGTGGCGAAGCCCATACTTGGCGGCCGCGCACCGTCGCCGATCTGCAGCACGCGGTTCGCGGTAATATTCCCGACAAGTATAGGGAGTTCGCACAAGCGATCAACGATCAGTCCGAACAGCTGATGACCATGCGCGGCTTGTTCCGCCTGAAGCCGGCTGAGGAAGTCGGCCGCGAGCCGGTCCCACTCGACGAAGTCGAACCAGCCGCCCGCATCGTCAAACGCTTTTCCACCGGCGCCATGAGCTACGGCTCCATTTCACGCGAGGCCCACACCACACTCGCCATCGCCATGAACAGCATCGGCGGCAAATCGAATACCGGTGAGGGCGGCGAGGAGCCAGACCGCTTCATTCCCCTGCCTGATGGCAGATCGATGCGATCTGCGATCAAGCAGGTCGCATCGGGCCGCTTTGGTGTCACCACCGAGTATCTCGTCAACTCAGATATGATCCAAATTAAAATGGCACAGGGCGCCAAGCCCGGTGAGGGTGGACAACTGCCCGGCCACAAGGTCGACGCTGTCATCGCCAAGGTGCGCCATTCGACCCCTGGCGTCGGACTCATATCGCCGCCGCCGCACCATGATATCTATTCGATCGAGGACTTGGCACAACTGATCTTCGACCTAAAGAACACCAATCCGGAAGCCGACATCTCCGTCAAGCTCGTCTCCGAAGTCGGCGTCGGCACGGTTGCTGCCGGTGTTGCCAAGGCTCGCGCCGACCACGTCACCATATCTGGTTTCGAAGGCGGCACTGGCGCATC
>DAOUZE010000218.1 GCA_030665765.1 Filomicrobium sp. | reverse complement strand
AAACTTGCGAACGTTACTATCAGGCGTTCCAATTCGTGGTCTGGGCCGGTAAGCCAAGTCGCGAGGCTCTAGTCTCGACAATGTTTGAAACCGAAGGACAGGCGTGAGAACAAGCTTCTCTCCGCGCCTGTTCTTTGTCAGGCGCGGAGGACACGCCATCATGCCGTTTGAGCTTTCTGGGCCCCTTCTTATACTTGGCGCCGGCAAAATGGGCGGCGCCCTGGTTGCTGGACTCCTTTCACGCGGGCTCGATCCCAAACATCTGCTGATCCTGGATCCCGCGCCCCCACCCGAAACAGAAGATCTGATCCGCAGCCATAATCTAGCTGCCGCTACGGCGTCCTTCGATGGCGTTGAAGGGCAACCTTCCGTGATCCTTGCCGCGGTTAAACCGCAGGTTATGGAGGATGTATTCCCTCCCGTCGCGCGGCTGGCAGGGTCCGATACTTTGACCTTATCCATCGCAGCGGGGCGGACGATTGCCAGCTTTGAGCAGCACCTGCCCGCAGAATCGGCGGTTGTGCGCGCGATGCCGAATACTCCAGCATCGATTGGACACGGCATGACTGTGTGTTGTGCGAATGCTGCGACGCGCCCGGATCAGAGGGAACTTGCAACGGCACTGATGTCGGCCGTCGGGGAGGTAGCCTGGGTTGAGGACGAAGGTCTGATGAACGCGGTAACGGCGGTTTCAGGTTCCGGGCCGGCCTATGTCTTCCATTTGGCTGAATGCATGGCGGCAGCTGGCGTTGCCGTCGGACTCGATGCCGAACTTGCGGCGAAACTCGCCAGAACAACCGTGGCGGGTGCGGGAGCCCTATTGGAAGAGTCAGGGCTCAGCGCCGAGCAGTTGCGCTGCAATGTCACTTCTCCCGGAGGAACGACTGCGGCGGCACTTGACGTACTGATGGCTGAGGGGTCGATGAAGCGGCTTGTTGATCGGGCGATTGCGGCGGCCCATGCGCGCGGACATGAACTTTCCGGCACTTGATACATTGGGTGCCGGTGGCGCGAAGTTTGTAGCCGACACTGTACGCAATCATATGTCGGGAAACTGGATGATGATCCTCATCTTGATCAACCACGGAAAAAACTGCTGCAAGATCTCACCGGAGAGCCAAACGATCGCGCCGAGCACGATGAGGGCTGGGATGGCGGCGATTACAGCCTTGAGAAGAAAGACCATCATATGTAGGAACGGAATATCGAGTTGCTTGACCACCGCGGGATATGGGTCCTCGTCTACGTAACCATCGGCCCCGTAGTGAGGTTCGATATACGCGCCTAGGTCGGGGGCCTTTGGGCCCCGCCTTTTGGAGCTGGTTGCTTCACGTTCGCGCGCAGCCTGTTCGCGAGCTGCCCGTTCCCGCCGCAAGGTACGCGGCAGGTCGTCCATATCCTCATCACCCGTCAGCGGGATTTCATGTTCGGCCATCAGTTCGTCCTCTCCTCCGCACGCCACCCGTTATTTGGGAGCGCCTTGGCAGCACACACCGCCCCGCGAAGCCCACATTGATCGGTCTTCTATCTTCCCTGACTAGATCTTGCTATGTAACGCGGCGAATTTGTCGTGGAGGTGGTCTTGTCTGATCTAAAGAATCTCATCCGTACAATCCCTGATTATCCCAAACCCGGCGTGCTGTTTCGGGATGTAACCACGCTTTTTGCCGATGCTCAGGGGTTTAAGGCGGCCATTGTTCAGATAGCCGAACCGTATCGCACAGAGCCGGTGGATGCGGTTGCCGGCATCGAGGCGCGCGGATTTATACTTGGTGGAGCAGTCGCCGACAGGCTTGGCTGCGGCTTTATCCCAATCCGTAAGAAGGGCAAGCTGCCGTGGAAGACCGTTGCTCAGGACTACGAACTCGAGTATGGGACCGATACGATTGAAATCCACGTAGATGCAGTGAAAAAAGGGGAACGGATTCTGATCGTGGATGATCTCATCGCAACGGGGGGAACAGCAGAGGCTGCGGCCAAGCTCATTACCCGAGCAGGCGGACAGGTGCTTGGCGCGGTCTTCGTAATCGACCTGCCGGAGCTTGGTGGACGAAAGAGACTTGAAGAGCTCGGTGTCCAGTGCCATTCGCTTATGGCGTTCGAGGGACATTAATGGCCGCGCAGCCAAATAGAATTAGGTCCCGCGAGTTGGCTAAGGCCGCCATGGTTTCAATTCGTGCGTGGCAAGGTGGTGAGCGCGGCAAACTTGCATGTCCGATATGTCGACAAAACGGCTTGCAGGTCCTCGACAAGTCCGCCCGACCGCATACGGCCTGGTTTATCCTGGCCTGCCCATCTTGTGAACTTGATGAAGCCCTCGCCATCGCCAGCAGTGCGCACAGCTCTGATCACGATTAGACCGGTCGTGGGCTGCATCGCCAGGGGACAAAGATGAAGATCAATGGAACCGCCTACCGCACCATTTGGCTCAGTGACGATGGTTGGTCTGTCGAGATCATCGATCAGACGAAGTTGCCGCACGAGTTGGTGACAGCACGTCTGGCGACGATGGAAGACGCCGCTGTCGCGATCCGGACCATGCAAGTGCGCGGAGCGCCACTGATCGGGGCGACCGCCGCCTATGGCGTATGCCTGGCCTTGCGGGAAGATGCCACCGATGAAGCGATGGACGCAGCAATAGCCCATTTGGCTGAACAGCGACCAACGGCCGTCAACCTGCGCTGGGCACTTGAAGAAATGCGCAAGGCGATACGGAACCTACCGCGCGAAGAAAGGGTGGCTGCAGCCTATCGCCAGGCCGCGAGACTTTGTGACGAAGATGTCGAAACCTGCCGCATGATAGGCATTCAAGGTCTCCGGCTGATCGAGGAGATCGCCGCGAAGAAGGAGCCGGGCGAGCCGGTCAACGTGCTCACTCATTGTAATGCCGGGTGGATCGCCTGCGTTGACTGGGGCACAGCTACTTCGCCGATATATCAGGCGCACGACAAGGGCATCGCAATGCATGTGTGGGTCGATGAAACCCGACCGCGCAACCAAGGTGCCTCTCTGACTGCTTATGAACTTGGTGCACATGGTGTTCCGCACACCATCGTCGTCGATAACGCTGGGGGTCATCTCATGCAGCACGGCAAGGTCGATGTCGTCATTGTCGGCACTGACCGGGTTGCAGCTTCTGGGGATGTGGCTAACAAGATCGGTACCTACCTGAAGGCCTTGGCTGCGAAGGATAATGACATACCATTCTATGTCGCCTTACCGCACTCGACGATCGACTGGAGGATCGATGACGGCTTTAAGATCCCCATCGAAGAACGCTCCAGCGATGAAGTCCTAAAGATTTCGGGGCGTTTGCCTAATGGATCGGTCGTGACGGTTGAGATCGCCGCTCCGGGTTCGGGAGCCGGCAATCCGGCCTTCGATGTGACGCCGGCGCGGCTGGTAACCGGTTTGATTACCGAGCGCGGCATTTGTCCAGCCTCAGCCGAGGGACTGATAAACCTTTACCCTGATCGGGTTTGAAATCCTTATTGGGACTGAGGCAATAGACTTCCAAGATAAGTCAGGAAGGAATCGATCTCGTCCTCCTTGAAGACTTGAACCGGCATATCGGCATGGCCTGTCAAGATCCCCTCCGCTAGCGACTCGGCGAGATCTTCCAACCGGTAGCGTTTAGCGACGACGCGAAACGGTGGCGCATCAGCGTGCGGCGATGCGTCTTCCATGCCGAGGGCATGGCAGCGCCCACAGCGCTCTTCAGCAAGTGATTCACCGATGGCGACAATCGCGGTCATCGATGGGCTGTTCAGCTCGGGTTCCTGTGCGGATGCGCCGAACGCAAACGGACCAGTCATGGCAATCACGAGTAAAAGCTTCCGCAACACTGCAACCTCAAATTTCTACGCTGTCGCTTAGCGCGTTAAGTCTGCTCGGGGAAGGGGGCAGGAATCAAGGCGAACATAACTCACCAAGCCACCTCAACATCTCACCTGAACCGGAACCCCTTCATGGCCGAACGGACAATTTGGCTGATGACGCGACGCATAATCGAGCGGCTAGCGTAGCGCGCAGCCTGCTCACCGATAGAGGCACCGCCGCGCGGACCGCGTCCAAAAACAACGCGACCGGCTTCCGCGAGCCAATCACCGGCATCAGCATCAGCCTTCAATTCTTCTTCCTTGCGAGCCAATTCTTCCGCGCGTTTGGCCAGCAATTCATGAGCACTCTCGCGATCGATCGGCGTATCGTATTTCCCGGACACCGGGCTGCGCTGCATAAGGGTGGCTCGTTCTTGGGGCGTCACCGGTCCGATCTGCCCCTCTGGTGGGCGAATGAGTGTGCGTTGCACGATCGATGGCTCACCTTTGTTCTCCAGGGTCGAGATAAGTGCTTCACCGATACCGAGATCAAGAATAACGCGCTCCGTGTCGAGATCCGGGTTGGGGCGGAATGTCTCTGCGGCGGCCTTGACGGCGCGGCGTTCCTTTGGAGTGAAGGCGCGTAGCTGATGCTGGACGCGGTTACCGAGCTGAGAGGAGACGGTATCGGGCACATCGAGGGGGTTCTGGGTAATGAAGTAGACCCCGACTCCTTTTGAACGGATCAGGCGGGCAACCTGTTCAATGCGCTGCAGAAGGGCTTTTGGGGCCTCATCAAACAGCAAATGCGCTTCGTCGAAGAAGAATACGAGCTTCGGTTTTGGCAGATCTCCAACTTCCGGTAAGCGCTGCCAAAGGTTTGTCAGGAGCCACAAGAGGAACGTTGAATAGAGCCGAGGGCTCTGCATAAGTTGGTCGGCGGCAAGCAGGTTCACAATGCCGCGACCGTCCATACTGACACGCAGGATATCATCGATGTCTAGGGCCGGCTCGCCAAAGAATTCATCCGCCCCTTGCTCCTCCAGCACGAGAAGGCGGCGTTGAATAGCGCCAACCGAGGATGATGCGACATTGCCGTACTGATTTGACAGCTCCTTTGAACGTTGACCTACATTGTTTAGCGCCGAACGAAGATCCTTGAGGTCGAGGAGCAAAAACTCCTTGCGGCCGGCAGCAACTTCATCGGCCGCTACCCTGAAGACGATGTTAAGAACTCCCTCCTGGACCTCGTTTAGTTCCATGAGGCGGGAGAGCAGAACAGGTCCCATGTCAGCAACGGTAGCTCGCACCGGGTGGCCTTGTTGACCGAAGACGTCCCAAAAGACTGTTGGGTAGGCGGTGTTTTGGTAAACGTCGAGTCCGATCGTCTCGATGCGCTTCTTGATGAAGTCCTTGCGGGTACCAGCTTTCGCAATGCCCGATAGGTCGCCTTTAATATCGGCGGCAAAGACTGGAACACCGTTCTTGGCGAAGCCTTCTGCCAGAACTTGCAGGGACACGGTCTTACCTGTGCCGGTGGCGCCTGTAATCAGGCCGTGGCGGTTGGCAAGTCGGAGGTCGAGGTATTCCGGCTTGATGCTCGTTCCGAGATAGATCTTTCCGTCCTTGAGGACAGTTTGGCTCATCGTTTGATCATCCCTTCGATGTGTCGGTCAAAAAGCGCAGCAACCACGCGGCCCGAACCAAAAGCGAATCGTCGTGTATTGCAGCCTAATGGCACAGGTACGTTTGGCAAAGGAACAGCAGTTGCATAAGCGACCAACAGTTTTTCGATGCAAACAGTTCTACGGAATGGGTGTAACTGGCGCGGCTTCACAGCAGCGGCGGGTGCGCGTTAGTTAGTCTAAGGCCGGAATTTGCTAAAAGGCCTGGTGTCGGTAGTTTGCCGAAGATTGCAGCGTGCACCGCCCCGATAATGTCAAACGGGTGATGGCGCTAACCCTGACGCGCCTGGAAGCGAAAGGCCTGATGACGATGACCGCTGAAAACTTGAAGCTGGTTGAGGGTTTTGAGACGCCAATGGAGGATGCTTGGCGGGTCCTCGTCTCCAAGGCGCTCAAAGGCGAGGATTTCGAGAAACGGCTGGTTTCTCGGAGTGCCGACGGTCTAAGTATCGCCCCTCTTTACATGAGACGTGAGAATGCGGCGCCAATCAGCGGCGAGACGGCTGGACGCCCATGGCGCATTTCCATGCGTGTTGACCACCCCGAAAGCGGTGCGGCCAGTGAGCAGGCCCTTGATGATCTGAAGAACGGTGCCGATTCATTGACCTTGGTGTTTCCCGGCAGCCTCTCGGCGCGCGGCTATGGTGTTGCTTGCGAAACAGTTTCCGTACTCGACGCGACACTCGGTGGTGTTGGTCTCGATATGGTGGCCATGCGCATAGATCCGGCGCCAGGAGGGCGGAT